>NZ_PSVF01000070.1:0-731 GCF_002931975.1 Rathayibacter sp. AY1F3
CGCCGCCGCCGGCTGCTCCCAGGTTGGTGTAGATGAACTCGCCGCCGCCCGCTCCGCCTCCGCCGCCGCCCGCCGATCCGGCGCCGCCCTGTCCGCCGCTGGCGTAGACGTCGCCCGAAGCCCGCGCGCCTGCTCCGCCGAAGCCGTGAGGGTCGGCGCCCAGGCCGTCCCAGAACATGTGCCCGGTCCCGCCGCTCGCCTCCGAGCCGAACGTCGGGACGGCGTCGAGGAAGCCGCCGAGGTAGGCGGTGTCGCCACCGCTGCCGCCGGTCCCCGGGGTGTCGATCGTCGCGCCGCCGCCGCCGCCACCGGGGAAGCCGCCGGTGCCGTGGCCCGCTTCGCCCGGCCGGCCGGCGGCACCGCCGTCGGAGCCGTCGTACAGGATGGTCGCGTTCGATCCGCTTCCTCCGCCCGCGGCGACGGCGATGACATCGCCGCCGACGGGGTCGCAGTTCTCGTCGGGTTCGCTGAAGGACACCCACTTGGCGTCCCCACCCCCCTCGAAGCCCCCGCTCCGGAGGCTTCCCCAGTAGATCGTCTGACCGGGCGTCACCTTCACGTCGTAGAGCCTGAGAGCCGCGCCGGCGCCGCCGGTGCCCCCGGTGTTCCCCACGCTGTCGAAGTCCTGACCGTCGGCGCCTCGGTTTCCCCGGGCGGTGACGTCGGCGGTGTGGACGTTCGCAGGCACAGTGAACCTGCCGTCCGTCGTGCACGCGTCCAAGAACCGATTA
>NZ_PSVF01000008.1:0-124792 GCF_002931975.1 Rathayibacter sp. AY1F3
CGACCGGGGTCACGTTCGTGTTGGGCTCGGACCCGAACTCGTTCGGCGCGTCCGAGAACATCTTGGTCTTCGTGTTGAGCTCGACGTGCACCTCGAAGCCGAGCACCGGCTCGAAGGTCTCGAAGACCTCGTCGTAGTCCATCAGCTCGGGAGCGGACGTGTGCGCGGAGGCCATCAGACGGCACCTTCCTCGGTCGCGGAGAGCACGGAGTGGGTCAGGTCGGGGGCCTGCGCGAGGAGCGGGCGGCCCCACTTCTCCTCGAGCAGCGCCTCGAGCGCGGCGCCCACGGTGTAGAGGCGCACGTCCTCCCGGGCGGGAGCGAGGAACTGGATGCCGACGGGCAGCCCGTCCTCGTCGGCGAGGCCGGCGGGGACGGAGATGCCGGGGATGCCGGCCAGGTTCGCCGGGATAGTCGCGACGTCGCCGCGGTACATCGCCAGCGGGTCGTCGAGCTTCTCGCCGAGGCGGTAGGCGGTCGTCGGTGCCGTCGGCGAGGCGATCACGTCGACGTCCGCGAAGGCCGCGTCGAAGTCCCGCTGCACCAGGGTCCGGACCTTCTGCGCGCTGCCGTAGTAGGCGTCGTAGTAGCCGGCCGAGAGGGCGTAGGTGCCGAGGATGATCCGGCGCTTGACCTCGGGGCCGAAGCCCTGCTCGCGGGTCGCGGACATGACCTGCTCGACCGTGCCGCCGCCCTCCGGCGTGACCCGGAGGCCGAACCGGACCGAGTCGAACTTGGCGAGGTTGCTGGAGGCCTCCGCGGGGAGGATCAGGTAGTAGGCGGCGACCGCGTGCTCGACGCTCGGGAGGCTCACCTCGACGACCTCGGCTCCGGCGCCCTGAAGGATCTCGAGGGCCTCGTGGAAGCGCGCCAGCACGCCGGGCTGGAAGCCCTCGCCGCCGTCGAGCTCCTTGACCACGCCGATCCGGAGGCCCGTCACGTCGGCGCGGCGCACCGCGTCGGCGAAGGAGGGCCAGGAGTCGCGCAGCGAGGTCGAGTCGCGCGGGTCGTGGCCCGCGATGACGTCGTGCAGCAGCGCGGAGTCGAGGACCGTCCGGGAGACCGGGCCGATCTGGTCGAGGCTCGAGGCGAGCGCGATCGCTCCGTAGCGGGACACGCCGCCGTAGGTCGGCTTCACGCCGACGGTGCCGGTCACGTGCGCGGGCTGGCGGATCGATCCCCCGGTGTCGGAGCCGAGGGCCAGGGGCGCCTCGTAGCTCGCGACGGCCGCGGCGGATCCGCCGCCGGAGCCGCCGGGGATGCGGTCGAGGTCCCACGGGTTGTGGGTGGGGCCGTAGGCGCTGCGCTCGGTGGTCGAGCCCATCGCGAACTCGTCCATGTTGGTCTTGCCGATCGGGACCAGCCCGGCCTCGCGGACCTTGCGCATGACGGTCGCGTCGTAGGGCGGGCGCCAGCCCTCGAGGATGCGGGAGCCGCTCGTGGTCGGCATGTCGTTCGTGACGATGACGTCCTTGACCGCGAGAGGCACTCCGGCGAGGGGGTGCAGCGACTCGCCGTCGGCCCGCCGGCGGTCGATCGCCTCGGCGGACGCGACCGCGCCCTCGCGCGCGACGTGGAGGAAGGCGCGGACCGCTCCGTCGACCGCGTCGATGCGCTCGAGGTGGGCGCGGGTGGCCTCGACCGAGGAGACCGAGCCGTCGGCCAGCTTCTCGGAGAGGGCGGACGCGCTGAGGCGGACGAGCTCGTCGCCGTGCGCGCTCACTGCTCCTCCCCCAGGATCGCGGAGACCTGGAAGCGGCTGCCGTCGTGCTCGGGCGCGCCGGAGAGCGCCTGCTCGAGCGTGAGGGTCTCGCCGACCACGTCGGGCCGGAAGACGTTCTCGAGCGGGATCGGGTGGCTGGTCGCCGGCACCTCGGGCGTGGCGACGGCCTGGACCGCGCGCACGGAGTCGACGATCTGGCCGAGCTCCCTGGTGAGGCTCCCGATCTCGTCGGAAGTGAGGTCGATCCTGGCCAGCTGGGCCAGATGGGCGACCGTGTCGGCCGTGATCTCGGACATGCGTCTCCGTCTGGTGGTTCGGGGGGATTTCCGGCCGCCAGTCTACTCGGCGCGCCCGCACCGCCTCCGCCCGTGCCGCCCGCCCGTCAGGAGCCGCCGAAGAGGCTGGAGCCGTGCTTCAGGAGTGCGTTGTACGCGCCCTCGTAGGTGGTCGGCAGGTCCTCGCCGGGCTCGCCGTACCGGGCCAGCAGCAGGCCCATCAGGCCGACGGCGGGCGGGCTCAGCGGCTTGTCGCGGTTCACGTGCGCCGGATGCGCGGGCGCCGCCTCGGGGTTCGGGGGCAGGTACTGCGGCACCGTGGTCGGCCAGTCGCCGATCTGCCGCGGCTCGTCCAGGGTCAGCACCCCGAAGAGGTCGGGGGCGGAGGCATCGCGAGCGGTCAGCGGCTCGAGGCCGTGCAGGGCGCTGAGAGTCCGGATCACGGCGCCGTGGTGCAGCTCGTCGTGCACGATCGTGCCGGCCCTCGTGTACGCCGAGACCGCGATCGCCGGCACGCGGCAGCCGAGCCGGTCGAAGGCGAAGCCCATCTCGCCCTCGCGGCCGTCGCCCGGCGGAGTCGCCGACGGCGGGGGGACGTGGTCGTAGAGGCCGCCGTGCTCGTCGAAGGTCGCCAGCAGGAGCGTGTTCACCGCGTTCGAGCCGGTCGTGCTCGCGCTCTCCCGGATCGCCGAGTACACCTGGTGCAGCAGCAGCTCGCCGGCGCGGACGTCGGACAGCGCGCTGTCGTAGACGGGCGTGCCGTCGACCTCGTCCTCGTGCAGGACGCCGGTCGGCGGGTGCATGTCGTTGTGGTCGAAGACGAGCCGCGGCTCGAGGAAGGCGTAGTCGGGCAGCTCGCCGTTCTCCACGTCGGCGTAGAAGCGGTCCATCGTCGAGAAGTGGGTCTTCCAGTACTTCTCGAGCACCGGCGCGTGCAGGAAGCCGGTGTAGGAGACCACCTGCAGCGCGTCGAAGTAGACGCGCCAGGTCCTCCCCGCCTCCTCGAGGCGGTTGAACACCGTCGGCGCGTCGGCCAGGTCGTCCGCGAGCCACTTCTCGTAGCCGCCGCCCTGCTTGTTGGTGACGAAGCCGTGCGAGGTCGACGCGTGCAGGAAGGACCTGTTGCAGAAGGTCTGGGAGGGGACGGCGCAGAACCACTGGTCGAAGACGGCGAACTCGCGGGCGAGGGTGGAGAAGACGGGCAGCATCTCCGGCGAGAAGCCGCCCATGATCGTCCGCGCCTCCTCCGCCGTGGGCTCCTGCCCCTTCTTCATCACCCTCAGGTGCTGGACGTAGTCCTCGAGGAAGCCGCTCATCGTCGGGGCGGAGGCGTCGGCGGGCGCGTTGAAGGGCGCGGTCATGGCGCCGACGGTGCGGCCGGCGTTCTCGGGCGGATCCACCGTGCCGAAGAGCTGGGTGTTGACGTGCGGGTACTCCTCGCCCGGGTCCGGGTCGGGCTGGCGCATCACGGAGTCGGTGGCGCCCTCGTAGACGTGCGTGCCGACGGTCAGTCCCCCGGCGCTGGTGTTCGTCCGCTCGTCGGGGAGGAGGCCCTCGAAGCTCTCGCCCGCGGGCAGGTCGTCCGGTCCGTAGAGACGGCCGAGGACGTTGTCGAAGGAGCGGTTCTCGAACATGATCACGACGACGTGGTCGAATCCCGGCTCCGTGCGGGCGGGCAGTCGCGGCTCCTCCTCGCGGCGGGGGCCGGAGGCGACGGCCGCGCCGATCGCGCCGCCGGCGAGGGCTCCGGCTCCGACTCCGGCGGCGGCGGTGCCGGCCAGGAAGCGGCGGCGCGAGCGGGAGCGGGGAGCTCCGTCGTCGTGCTCCGAGGGAGTCCGCTCGCTGGTCATCTCCGCCGCCTCTCCTGCGCCGCCTGCGCCTGCTCGGAGTGTAGCGACGCGCCCGGGACGGCGGCTCGAACGCGGGCGAGCAGTCCGGCCTCCGGCTCGGGGTCGACGTGCGCGCGGCGGGCCGCGTCGCGGAGGCGCCGCCCGACCGGCGCGGGCTGCGCGAAAGCCGGCGCCGTGCGGGGCCAGCGCGCGAGGGGGCGGTCGGGACCGCTGAGGAGTGCGGCCAGCTCTCGGACCTGCGGATCGACGAGGGCCCGGCGCACGCCCGCCCGGGCGCGGACGAGCTGCGCGGGAGTCTCCGGACCGAGCGGCACGCCGATCCGTGCACCCGAGGGGACGGCCGAGGCGAGCACGAGCGCCGGCACCGTGCCGGGCCGCTCCGCGCTCCCCCGCGCGGTGACGAGGAGCAGCATCCGCCGCCCCACCCGCTCCCCGTCGCGGACGGCGTCGAACACGACGTGCAGCAGCTGCTCCGCGAGGCGCGCATCAGCGGATCGATCGGTGCCGGCGGCTGCGGCGTCGGCGAAGTCGGCCGGATCGACGAGGGACCGCGGCTCGACCAGGACGAGCGGAGGCAGGGTGCCGGCTGCGGCCTCGGCGGCCAGCGCGTCGATGGGAAGGAGGCGCCCGCCGCGGGAGCCGGCGGCGCCCGGGTCGCGGTGGCGCCACTCCGGATCGGCGAGGAGCGTGGTCGAGACGCCCTGCCGCTCGTCGACCGCGAGAGCCCAGCCGGTGCCGGTCTCCCGGGCCGCGCGCAGGGCCGCCGGCAGCGGATCGCGGCCGTCGGCGCGCCAGTGGTCGGCCCGGGCGAAGGCCCTGGCGAGGAGCGCGTGCACCGGCAGCATCTCGGGGGCGAAGCGCGCGCCCGGAGGATCGTCCGGGCCGGGCGCGGTCATCACGGCGTCCGTATCACCGGTGAACACCGGGCCGTCCGGATCGTCGAGCGCGCCGAGGACCTGGTCGCGGCTGCGGCCGGCGAAGGAGAGCACGACCACGTGGTCGATCCGCCCGAGCACCTCGGCGGTCCGGCGCTCGGCGGCGGTGGGCCGAGCCGCGGCGTCGAGCGCGAGCGACGCTGCGTCGGCGAGGGAGCGGCGCAGGAACGCACGCCGCTCCCCGCCGCCCGCGTCAGGCATCGGGCCCGGTCGGCTCCTCCGTGCTCGGGGCGGCCGCGTCCGGGACGGCGTCGGTCTCCGGGACGGCGTCGGTGTCCGGCACGGCGTCGTCCTCCGGCGAGGCGCCGGACCGCGATGCGCCGGCGGCGTCCCCGTCCGGACCGGCGGCGGCCTCCTCCGGAGCATCGGCGGACGCCTCCTCCGGCAGCGCGATCGCGTCCGGTCCCTCCGTCACCAGCAGGTGGAACTCGGCCGCGGTGATGATCCGGAGCCCCAGGGCCTCGGCCTTGCCGAGCTTGCTGCCGGCGCCGGGACCGGCGGCGACGTAGTCGGTCTTCTTGGAGACGCTCGAGCCGGCCTTGCCGCCGGCCGCGAGGATGGCCTCCTGCGCCCCCTCGCGGGAGTACCCCTCCAGGCTGCCGGTCGCCACGACCGTGAGACCCGCGAGCACCCCGCCGGCGGCGTCCGCGGCACCGGGACCGGGGTGGCCGGGCGTGGCGAAGCGCACTCCGGCCGCAGCCCAGCGGTCGACGATCTCGACGTGCCAGTCGACCTCGAACCAGGCGATCAGGGCGTCGGCGATGATCCCGCCCACCCCGTCGACCGCGGCGAGCTCGTCGCGGCTCGCCCCGCGGATCGCGTCGAGCGAGCCGAAGTAGCGCGCCAGCGCGCGCGCCGCGACCGGGCCGACGTGCCGGATGCTGAGCGAGACCAGCAGGCGCCACAGCTCCTTGGTCTTCGCCCGCTCGATGTTCTCGATCAGCCGCAGGGCGTTGGTGGAGGGCACGGAGGCGGTGTCCCCCGCGAAGGCTCCCGCCTCCGGGTCGAAGGCGCCGTCCTTGGCGAGCTGCCGCTTGCGCTTGAAGGGCGTGACGACCTTCGGATCGCCCTTCGCGTCGAGCTTCTGCAGACCCGTCTCGGAGTCGCGGACGACGACCTCGATCGGGAAGAGATCGGCGACCGTGAGCTCGAACAGGCCGGCCTCGGTCCGCAGCGGCGGCTCGGCGGGCACCAGGGGCTGGGTCAGGGCGGCGGCGCTGACCTCGCCGAGCGCCTCGATGTCGAGCGCGCCGCGGCTGCCGATGTGCTCGACGCGTCCGCGGACCTGCGCGGGGCAGGACTCCGCGTTGGGGCAGCGCAGGTCGACGTCGCCCTCCTTAGCCGGAGCGAGCGTGGTGCCGCACTCGGGGCACTGCGTCGGCATCACGAACTCGCGCTCGGAGCCGTCGCGGAGCTCCACCACCGGGCCGAGCACCTCGGGGATGACGTCCCCGGCCTTCCGCAGCACGACCGTGTCGCCGATGAGCACGCCCTTGGCCTTGACCACGTCGGCGTTGTGCAGCGTGGCCTGGCGCACCTCGGACCCCGCGACCTTCACCTTGGTCATCTGGGCGAACGGCGTCGCGCGGCCGGTGCGCCCGACGCTCACGACGATGTCGAGGAGCGTCGTGTGGACCTCCTCGGGCGGGTACTTGTAGGCGATCGCCCAGCGCGGCGCCCGGCTGGTGGCGCCGAGCTCGTCGTGCAGCTCGAGCTCGTCCACCTTCACGACCACGCCGTCGATCTCGTGCTCGACCGAGTGCCGCTCGCGGCCGTAGCGCTCGACGAAGGCGAGCACCTCCTCCACCGAGGCCGAGACGCGGTTGTGGCCGCTGACCGGCAGTCCCCAGGAGGAGAGGAGCCCGTAGACCTCGGACTGGGTCGCGACCGGCGGGTCCGGCCAGGCGCCGATGCCGTGCACGTAGAGCGCGAGGGAGCCGACGCGCGCCTCGCCGGCGCGCAGGTCGAGACCCGACTTCTTGTCGAGCTGCTGGCGGAGGCCGCCGCTCGCCGCGTTCCGCGGGTTGGCGAAGGTCGGGAAGCGCCGCAGCGCGCTCGTGCGCGCCTTCTCCTCCTCGAAGACGCCGCGGGTGGCGGCCGGGCGGGTCGACCAGCGGGTCCGCGCCTCCTCGACCGCCTCGTCGCGCAGCGTCTCCTGGAGGGCGTTCAGCTCGGCGAAGGCGGCCACGGGGATGAAGACCTCGCCGCGGACCTCGACGAGTGCCGGGTGGCCCTCACCGGAGAGGCGCTCGGGGATGCCCGCGACGCGGAGGGCGTTGACGGTGACGTCCTCGCCGGTGCGGCCGTCACCGCGGGTCGCCGCCGTGACGAGGCGGCCGTTCTCGTAGTGGAGGGAGATCGCGAGCCCGTCGATCTTGAGCTCCGTGAGCCAGGCGACGGGGCGGTCGGCCGAGGCCACCGTCTTCTCGCACCACTCGCGCAGCTCCTCGGCCGAGAACACGTTGTCGAGGGAGAGCATCCGCTCGGCGTGGTCGATCGGGGCGAGGCCCGCTCCGACGATCCCGCCGACCGTCCGCGTCGGCGAGTCCTCGGCGGCGAGCTCGGGGTGCTCGGCCTCGAGCGCGGCGAGCTCGCGCACCAGGGCGTCGTACTCGGCGTCGGACAGCGGCGAGGAGTCGGCCGCGTAGTAGTCGTCGCTCGCCGACCGGATCCGCGCCCGCAGCTCCTCGACGCGGGCGGCGGGCTCGATGGCGCTCATCGGAGCACCGCGGCGTCGGCAGCGACCGTGCGGTCGATCGTGCACTGGCCCAGCACGCGGGTGCCGAGGTAGACGACGGCCGTCTGGCCGGGGGCGACGCCGTCGAGCGGCGAGTCCGGAGTGATCACGAGCTCCACCCTGCCATCGACGTGCGACACCACCGCGGAGGCGGGGACCGGGTCGGCGTGCGCGCGGATCTGGACGTCGCAGCGGAAGGGCGCGTCGGCGTCCTCGGGAGCGGCGCCCGCCCAGGTGAACCGCTCGCCGGCGATCTCGCCGATGCGCAGAGCCTCGCGCGGACCGACCACGACCTCGTTGCTCACCGGCCGCACCTCCAGGACGAAGCGGGGCCGTCCGTCGGGCGCGGGGACGCCGAGGTGCAGGCCCCGGCGCTGGCCCACCGTGTACCCGTGGGCGCCCTCGTGGGAGCCGACCACCGCGCCGTCCCGATCGACGACCGCTCCGGTCTCGGGGGCGACGCGCTCGGCGAGCCAGCCGCGGGTGTCGCCGTCGGGGATGAAGCAGATGTCGTAGCTGTCGGGCTTGCTCGCGACGCTGAGGCCCCGCTCCGCCGCCTCCGCGCGCACGATCGCCTTGGACGGCGTGGAGCCGAGCGGGAACATCGAGTGCCGCAGCTGCTGCTCCGTCAGCACGCCGAGGACGTAGGACTGGTCCTTCGCCTCGTCGCTCGCGCGATGGAGCTCCGGGGAGCCGTCGGCGGCGGTGCGGAGGGAGGCGTAGTGGCCGGTGCAGACGGCGTCGAAGCCGAGGTCGAGAGCCTTCTCGAGCAGGGCGGCGAACTTGATCCGCTCGTTGCAGCGCATGCAGGGGTTCGGGGTGCGGCCCGCCGAGTACTCGGCGACGAAGTCGTCGACGACGTCCAGCTTGAACCGCTCGGAGAAGTCCCACACGTAGTACGGGATGCCGAGGACGTTCGCGGCGCGCTGCGCGTCCATCGAGTCCTCGATCGTGCAGCACCCCCGGCTGCCGGTGCGCAGCGTGCCGGGCATCCTGCTCAGGGCGAGGTGCACGCCCACCACGTCGTGCCCCGCCTCCACCGCGCGGGCCGCGGCCACCGCCGAGTCCACTCCACCGCTCATCGCCGCCAGAACCTTCACCGTGCGAGTCTACGTTTCCCGCGGGCGCGGCCGGCAGGGGTTCAGGCGGGCAGCACCGCGCGGTTCGAGAGTCCGGCTCGGGCGGCGCGGGCGTAGGCGCCGGGCAGCGCGGCCAGGAGGGCGTCGACGTCCGCGTCGGTCGAGGTGTGGCCGAGCGTCATCCGGAGCACCCCGCGGGCCTCGTCCTCGCTCCGGCCGAGCGCGAGGACCACGTGCGAGGGCTCCGGGATCCCCGCCGTGCAGGCGGACCCGGTCGAGACGGAGACGCCCGCGGTGTCGAGGAGGAAGAGGAGGGAGTCGCCCTGCGCACCGGGGAAGGCGAGGTGCGCGTTGTTGGCGACCCGGCGTCCGGAGTCGAGGGCGGGCCCGGTCAGGGTCGCCCCCGGCACGGCGGCGAGGACGCCCGCGACGAGCCGGTCCCGCAGGGCTGTCAGGCGCCGCGCCTCCGCCGACAGCTCGGCGTCCGCCTCGACCGCGGCGGCGGCGAAGGCCGCGGCACCCGGCACGTCCTGAGTGCCGGAGCGGACGCCCCGCTGCTGTCCGCCTCCGTGCAGCACCGGGACCACGCGGGCGTCGCGGGCGAGCACGAGCGCACCGGTCGCGATCGGCCCGCCGACCTTGTGACCCGAGACGCTGACGGCGGCCAGTCCCGCGCCGCGCCCGGAGCCGGAGGCGCGGCGGATCTCGGCGATCCGCAGCGGCACGTGCCCGAGGGCGGCGACCGCGTCGACGTGGAGGGGGACGCCGGCGCGGGCGCACACCGCCGCCAGCTCGGCGATCGGGTTGATCGTCCCGATCTCGTTGTTGACCCAGAGCACCGTGACCAGGGCGACCGATCCGGGGTCCTCCTCCAGCGCCGCGGCGAGCGCCTCCGGCCGCAGGGTGCCCTCGTCGTCGAGCGGCAGCCACTCGAGGACGGCGCCCTCGTGCTCGGCGAGCCAGGCGGCCGAGTCGAGCGTCGCGTGGTGCTCCCCCTCGGCGACCAGGACCCGGACGCGGGCCGGGTCCTCGCTCCGGCGCTGCCAGTAGAGGCCCTTGATCCCGAGGTTGACCGCCTCGGTGCCGCCGGCGGTGAGGATCACCTCGATCGGCTCGCAGCCGAGCACCCCGGCGAGCGCCGACCGGGCGTCCTCCAGCCGGCGGCGCGCCTCCTGGCCGGAGCCGTGGACGGAGGAGGGGTTGCCGGCGTGGGCGGACGCCTCCGCGAACGCGGCGAGCGCCGAGGCGCGCAGCGGGGTGGTCGCGGCGTGGTCGAGGTAGATCACAGCAGCCCTTCGTCCCGTGTCGGGGGCACGGAGGGAGCCGGTGCCCGTCACTACTGTAAGTCGCATGACCTCTCACGATCCCCTGGCCCGGCTCGGCGTGACCGTGGACGATCAGGGCGGTGAGCTGCGGGTCTGGTCCGAGAGCGCGAGCGCCGTCGATCTGCTGCTGTACGACGAGAAGGACCCGACCTGGGTGACCCGCACGGTCCCGCTGGCGCGCGACGACGCCGCGGTCTGGTCCGCGCGCTCCGATCTGCTGGCCCCCGGCCGCCGCTACGCCCTGCGCGTCGACGGGCCGACGGGCCCCCGGCACCGCTTCGACCCCCGCCGGGCCCTGCTGGAGCCGTACTCCCGCGGCCTGCACCGGGTGGCGGAGAACGAGTGGCGCTCGGTCGTCGTGGACGACGCGTTCGACTGGGGCTCCTCCTCCCGGCCCGGCACCCCGATGGACCGCACCGTGATCTACGAGGCGCATGTGAAGGGGCTGACCCGGCTGAACCCGGTGCTGCCCGTGGAGCTGCGCGGCACCTACGCCGGCCTGGCGCACGAGTCGACGGTCTCGGCACTGCTCGAGCTGGGCGTGACGGCGGTCGAGCTGCTGCCCGTGCACGCGTTCGTGTCGGAGCAGCGCCTGCTGCGGCAGGGGCTGACCAACTACTGGGGCTACAACACGCTGAACTTCTTCGCCCCGCACGCCGCGTACGCCTCCTCCACCGCGCAGCGCGGCGGACCGACCGCGGTGCTCCGCGAGTTCAAGGGGATGGTGAAGCTCCTGCACGAGGCCGGCCTCGAGGTGATCCTGGACGTGGTCTACAACCACACCGCCGAGGAGGGGCCGGGCGGGCCGATGTCGAGCCTGCGCGGGATCGACGACGCAGGCTGGTACCGCCAGACGCCCGAGGGCCACTACGTGGACGTCACCGGCTGCGGGAACACGATCGACTTCGGCCGGCCCGCGGCGCAGCGCCTCGCGCTGGACTCGATGCGCTACTGGTCGGGCGAGGTCGGGATCGACGGCTTCCGGCTCGACCTGGCCGCGACCCTCGGCCGCGACGAGATCGCGCACTTCCGGAGCGACCACCCGCTGCTGCGGGCCGCGGTCGAGGATCCGGCGCTGGCCGGCGTGAAGATGATCGCCGAGCCCTGGGACGTGGGAATGGGCGGCTGGCAGACGGGGAACTTCCCGGCCGGGTGGTCGGAGTGGAACGACCGCTACCGCGACCGCGCCCGCAACTTCTGGCTCTCGGACATCGACTACGCCCGCCGCGCCGGCACGGCACCCGTCGGCATCGGCGGCTTCGCGACCCGGCTCTCGGGCTCCTCCAACACCTTCTCGGCGGAGCGGGGCCCCCTCGCGTCGGTCAACTTCGTCACCGCGCACGACGGCTTCACGCTGGCGGACCTGGTCTCGTACAACGTCAAGCACAACATCGGCAACGGCGAGTCGAACCGCGACGGAGCCGACACCAACCGCTCCTTCAACCACGGCTTCGAGGGCCCCACCACCGACGAGCGGATCACGCTGGCGCGGCGCAAGGCGATGCGTAACCTCCTCGGCACCCTGCTGCTGTCGGCCGGCGTGCCGATGATCACGGCGGGCGACGAGACCGGTCGCAGCCAGCGCGGCAACAACAACGCCTACTGCCAGGACTCGGACCTGACCTGGGTGCGCTGGGAGGGTCTGGCCGACTGGCAGCTCGCCCTTCGCGCGCACACGCGCACCCTGCTGCGCCTGCGGCGCGAGCACCCGGCGCTGCGTCCCTCCCGCTACGGCAGCGGCGACGCGAGCGAGCCGGGCGCCACGACCATGACGTGGTTCGACGCCCACGGGCGCGGGATGAGCGAGCACGACTGGACCTCCGCCGCCAACCGGACGCTGCAGTACCTCGCGGCCTCGACGCCGGTCGAGGGCGAGCCGGACCGCGTCCTGCTGGTGGTGCACGGCGTCGAGCAGGACACCACGGTCGTGCTCGCCGAGGGCGAGGGGGTCACCGGCTACACGCGCCTGTGGAACAGCGAGGAGCCGGAGCCGCTGGAGCACGGCGAGTCGTTCGAGCCGGGGCAGGTCATCCGCGTGGCCGGCACCTCGATGCAGCTCTTCGCCGCGCACGGGCCGGCGGCCGAGCAGGCCGCCTGATGGCGCGGAGCGGGCCGGGGACCCCGGCGACCGTCGCGCTGACGGCGGCGGGCGTCCCCTTCACTCCCCGCCAGTACCGGCACGACCCGGCCACGACGCGCTACGGTCTCGAGGCGGCCGAGGCGCTCGGCGTCGAGCCGGAGCGCGTGTTCAAGACCCTGATGGTCGACGTGGACGGGGAGCTCGTGGTGGGCGTCGTGCCCGTCACCGGCTCGCTCGGGCTGAAGGAGCTCGCGGCCGCGGTCGGAGGCAGGCGGGCGGCGATGGCCGACCCCGCGCTGGCCCAGCGCCGGACCGGCTACGTCCTCGGCGGCATCTCGCCGCTCGGGCAGAGGACGCTGCACCGCACCGTCATCGACGAGACCGTCGAGCTCCACGACACGGTGCTCGTCTCGGGCGGGCGCCGGGGCTTCGACATCGAGCTCGCCCCCGCCGACCTCGTCGCCGCGACGGCCGCCCTCCTCGCCGACATCGCGCGCTGACCCCTGCTCCCCCGCCGTCCTCCTCCGGGCGCCGTTTCGCTCCATGCGCCGTCCTCCTCCCGCGAGATCCCACTCCGGTCCGCGAGACGCCGAGGAAGGCGCACCGGAGCGGCATCTCGCGGAGAGGGACCGGGCGGGGTCAGCCGGCGGCGGAGGCCAGGCCCAGCTCGGCGGAGCGGGCCAGGAGGGGATGCCGCGGCACGACGCGGACGGTGTAGCCGAAGGAGCCGCTGCGGTCGAGGGTGACCACTCCGGCGTAGGGCACGCGCCCGACCGCGTCGGCCGGCACTACGGCACCCGACTCCTCGACCACCTCGAGCTCGTGGTGGCGGACCTCGGTGAGCGAGCCGTCAGCGGCCGTCGTCCCGTACACGACCTCGACCGAGACGTCCGCCGGCGAGAGCTCGCCCAGGCGCACGCCCGCGCGCACGGCGAGCCGGTCCCCGCGCTGGGGCACCGCGTCGATCCCGCCGGACTCGACGGACGCGACCGCGACCCCGGGCCAGCCGGCGCGGACCCGCCGCTTCCAGGTCGCCAGCTCCTTGGCCGGCTCGAAGTGGTCGGCGGCGACGGCGCGCCCGGCCTCGGCGGCCGGCGAGTAGAGCGCCTCGATGTACTGGCGCACCATCCGCTCGGCGGAGAGCTCGGGCGAGAGGGTCGCGAGGGTGTGCCGGATCGAGCGCACCCACCGCCGGGGCACGCCGTCGTGATCGCGCTCGTAGTAGCGCGGAACGACCTCGGTCTCGAGCATCTCGTAGAGCGCCTCGGCCTCGAGCGTGTCGCGGGCCTCCGGGTCGAGCGCGCGGTCGGAGGAGGGGATCGCCCAGCCGTTCTCGCCGTCGAAGTACTCGTTCCACCAGCCGTCGAGGATCGAGAGGTTGAGCGAGCCGTTGAGCGCCGCCTTCATCCCCGAGGTGCCGCACGCCTCGAGCGGGCGCAGCGGGTTGTTGAGCCAGACGTCGGTGCCCGGGTAGAGCAGCTGCGCCATCGCGATGTCGTAGTCCGGCAGGAAGACGATCCTGCGGCGCACGTCCGGCTCCTGCGCGAAGCGGACGAGCCGCTGGATCAGGCGCTTCCCCTCCTCGTCGGCCGGGTGGGACTTGCCCGCGATGACGATCTGGATCGGGTGCTGCGGGTGGGTGAGCAGCGCCCGCAGACGCTCGGGGTCGTGGAGCATCAGGGTCAGCCGCTTGTAGGTCGGCACCCGCCGTGCGAAGCCGATGGTGAGCACGTCCGGGTCCAGCAGCTCGTCGAGCCAGGCCGGCGGGAGGCCGCCCGGGTTCTGCTCGCGCCAGGAGCGGGCGGCCCGGCGGCGGGCGTCCTGCACCAGCTGCTCTCGCATCGCGCGGCGCGCGGCCCACAGCTCGGTGTCGCCGAGCGCGCCCGAGGCCCAGTCGGCCCGCGTCGTGTCGTCGGTGCCGAGCCGCTCCTCCGCGAGCCGCCGGAGGATCGGATCGGTCCAGGTGGCCGCGTGGACGCCGTTCGTCACCGAGCCGATCGGCACCTCCGCCGTCTCGAAGCCGGGCCAGAGGCTCGAGAACATCGAGCGGCTGACCTCGCCGTGCAGCGTCGAGACGCCGTTGGAGCGCTGCGCGAGCCGCAGGCCCATGTACGCCATGTTGAACGCCGTCCCGGAGTCCCCCGGCTCGGCGCCCAGCGCGAGCACGTCCTCGACCTGCACGCCCGGGAGCAGCTCCGTGGAGAAGTACTCCTCGATCATCCCGCGGTCGAAGCGGTCGATGCCCGCCGGCACCGGAGTGTGCGTGGTGAAGACCGTGCTCGCCCGCACCACCTGGAGAGCCTGGTCGAAGTCCAGGCCCGCGCCGATCAGGCCGGAGATGCGCTCGAGCCCCTGGAAGCCGGCGTGCCCCTCGTTGGTGTGGAACACCTCCGGGAGGACGCCGCCCGAGACCTCGGCCCAGAGCTCGAGCGCGCGGACTCCGCCGATGCCCAGCAGCAGCTCCTGCAGCAGGCGGTGCTCGCCCCCGCCGCCGTAGAGGCGGTCGGTGACGGAACGGAGCGAGTCCTCGTTCTCGGGGATGTCGGTGTCGAGCAGGAGGAGGGTCACCCGGCCGACCTCCGCGCGCCAGACCCGGGCGTAGAGCGCGCGTCCCTCGGGGAGCGCCAGCACGATGCGGGCGGGCGAGCCGTCGGCGAGACGGACGACGCGCAGCGGCAGCCCGTCGGGATCGAGCGAGGGGTAGGACTCGAGCTGCCAGCCGTCGGCGGAGAGCTTCTGCGAGAAGTAGCCCGACCGGTAGAAGAGGCCCACGCCGGTGAGCGGCACGCCCAGGTCCGAGGAGGCCTTCAGGTGGTCGCCGGCGAGGATGCCGAGTCCGCCGGAGTACTGGGGCAGCGCCGCCGCGATCCCGAACTCCGGCGAGAAGTAGGCGATCGAGCGCGGGGCGGACTCCGGCAGCGACTGGTACCACCGCGGCTCGGTGCGGTAGCGCTCCAGCTCGTCGCGGAGGCGCCACGCCTCGTCGACGAAGCCCTGGTCCCCCGCCAGCTCCGCGAGGCGCTCGGGGCTCACCGCTCCGAGCAGGGCGGTGGGGTCCGCTCCCCCGCTCCGCCACAGCTCCGGATCGACCCGCTCGAACAAGCGCCGGGCGGGCTCGTGCCAGGCCCAGCGCAGATTGCCCGCCAGATCGCCCAGAGCCGAGAGCTCGGGCGGGAGGACGGAGCGGACGATGAAGCGGCGGATCGCCTTCACGGCACCCCTCGACTCTCTGCGGACCCCGGAGCGCCCGGTCGCGGAGCACCGGGGCGGTCGCGCTCGGTCACCCTAGCGGACCCCGGCCACCGCGGATCGGCGGGACGCGGACCCGCCTCGACGCGTCGGCGCGCGCTCCCCGGGCTCGTTTGCACAGGCCCGAGCGCGGGCGCAACCGTCGTGTGCGAGCCGCCGCCGGTCGCTACTGTCGTGACGTGGCTCAGATACCTTTCGGCAAGGCTCAGAACGGCAAGGACGCACGGCGAGCGGGTCGCGGACGCGCACCCCAGGAGGCGTCGGCGCCTCCCGAGACGGCCGCTCCGGCGCCCGCCGCCGCCCCCGAGGCGACTCCTGCTCCCCCCGCGGCCGACAGTGCACCGGCCGCCCCGGTGACCGCGGACGCACCCCACGCGTCGCCGGCGACCGCGACGACCGGGAGCGGCTACCGCGTCCGGGCCGAGCGCCTGCCGATCATCGACCCGCAGCCGCGGCTCGAGGACGACCGCTGGCCCGCGAAGGCGTTCGTCGGCGAGGTCGTCCCCTTCGCTGCCACGGCCTTCCGCGAGGGGCACGACCTCATCGGCGTCGACCTCCTGCTGCGCTCGCCGTCCGGGGCCGAGTCGGAGCACCGCATGTCGCTCCTCGCGACCGGCACCGACCGCTACGGGCGCCTCGTGGCCCTCGACGAGGAGGGCGATTGGAGCTACCGCATCCGCGCCTACGCCGACGACTGGGCGACCTGGCTCCACACGGCCGAGGTCAAGATCCCGGCCGGCCTGGACATCGACGTCACCTTCGCCATCGGCGAGGGCCTGCTGCGCAGCGGCGCCGACGACTCCGCGCGGCCCGAGGGCGAGCGCAGCCTGCTCTCCGACACCGCCGCCCGCGTCGGCGACACCACGCTGAGCGCCGAGGAGCGCCTCGCCGCGGCGACCGGTCCCGCCGTCCACGGCGCGCTCGACGCCCGCCCGGTGATGAGCCTCACCAGCGTCTCGGAGCCGCGCACCGTCCACGTCGAGCGCACCCGCGCCGGCGTCGGCGCCTGGTACGAGTTCTTCCCCCGCTCCGAGGGCGCCGTGCGCCACGAGGACGGGACCGTGACCAGCGGATCCTTCCGCACCGCGATCGACCGCCTCCCCGCTGTGGCCGCAATGGGCTTCGACGTGCTCTACCTGCCGCCGATCCACCCCATCGGCCGCTCCTTCCGCAAGGGCCCGAACAACACGCTCGACGCCGGCGAGAACGATCCCGGCTCGCCGTGGGCGATCGGCTCGGCCGAGGGCGGGCACGACGCGATCCACCCGGACCTGGGTACCGAGGACGACTTCCGCGCCTTCCACGCCGCGGTCGAGGCCGCGGGGCTCGAGCTCGCCCTCGACTTCGCCCTGCAGGCCTCGCCGGACCACCCCTGGGTCACCAGCCACCCCGAGTGGTTCACGACGCTCCCCGACGGCTCGATCGCCTACGCCGAGAACCCGCCGAAGAAGTACCAGGACATCTACCCGATCAACTTCGACAACGACCCCGAGGGCATCCGTCAGGAGTCGCTGCGGGTCCTGCGGCACTGGATCGACCTGGGCGTGCGGATCTTCCGCGTCGACAACCCCCACACGAAGCCGCTCGACTTCTGGGAGTGGATCATCCACGAGGTCAACGCCGAGCACCCCGAGGTCGTCTTCCTCGCGGAGGCGTTCACCCGCCCCGCGATCATGCGCGCACTCGGCAAGGTCGGCTTCCAGCAGTCGTACTCGTACTTCACCTGGCGCAACACCAAGGAGGAGCTCGGCGAGTTCTTCACGAGCATCTCCCACGAGACGGCCGACTACATGCGGCCGAACCTCTTCGTGAACACTCCGGACATCCTCACCGAGTACCTCCAGTACGGCGGCCGCTCGGCGTACAAGGTGCGGGCGGCCCTGGCCGCGACCGCGTCGCCGCTGTGGGGGGTCTACGCCGGCTACGAACTGGTCGAGAACGTCGCTCGCCCCGGCGCCGAGGAGAACATCGACAACGAGAAGTACGAGTACAAGACGCGCGACTGGGCCGGCGCCGAGGAGTCGGGCCGCTCGCTGGCGCCGTACATCACGCGCCTCAACGAGATCCGGCGCTCGCACCCCGCGCTCGGGCAGCTGCGGAACCTGCACGTGCACGGCAGCGACGACGACGCGATCCTCGTCTACTCCAAGCACCTGCAGGCCGCGTTCACGGGCACCGGGACCGACGACACGATCATCGTCGTCGTCAACACCGACCCGCACTCGGCCCGCGAGACCACGGTCCACCTCGACCTGCCCGCGATCGGGCTCGACTGGAGCGCGACCTTCGAGGTCGAGGACCTGATCACCGGCGCCGTCTGGACCTGGGGCAGCGACGACTACGTGCGGCTCGACTCGTTCGTCGAGCCCGTGCACATCCTGAGCGTGAAGGCGGACGAGCGATGAGCGGAACCACCCCCGAGGGCACGAGCCCGGCCGAGGAGGCGGGCCTCGGCGCGCACGCCGAGACGGTCCCCACGACGGGCACCAGCTCGGCGACCACCTCCGGCCACGGCGCGCACGTCGCCGACGCGGCGCCCGACGCTCGACAGCACCCCGGAGCGGACGGCGAGAACGCGCGCAGCTACGCGGTCGAGACCGTACCGGAGGCGCCTCAGCCGGTCGCGGCCGACGACGCCGTGACCGTCGAGCCCGACGCCGACGACGCGGAGTCCGCTCCGGTCGGCAGCGGGGCCGAGGGCGACCTGCCCGACGACACGGACGCCGCCGATTCGGTCGCAGCCGACAGCGCCGCGCCCTTTGAGACGACCGCCGGCCCCGCCGAGACGACCGCGGACCCCGCATCCGCTTCGGGCCCCGTCGACGGCACCGCTGCGATCGCGCTGCCCGACATCCCGGAGTGGGTGCTGCAGCAGCTCGCCACCGGCAGCAACGCGCTCCCCCACGACGTCCTGGGCCAGCACCTCGTCGCGGCCCCCGGCGTCTCCGACCCGGTGACGGTCGTCCGCGTGCGCCGCCCGCTCGCCGAGAAGGTCGCCGTGGTGCTCGCCACCGGCGCCCGCGTCGAGCTCAGCCACCTCAGCGACGGGATCTGGCAGGGCTTCCACGTCCTCGGTCCGCAGGCGTACACCGTCGAGGCCCGCTACGGCGGCGGTGGCGAATGGACCGCGGAGGACCCCTACCGCTTCTCGAAGACGGTCGGCGACTTCGACCTCTACCTCATCGGCGAGGGCCGCCACGAGCGCCTCTGGGAGGCGCTCGGTGCCCGCCACCGCGAGCACGAGGGGGTCTGGGGCACGAGCTTCGCCGTCTGGGCCCCGCACGCCCAGGCCGCTCGGGTCGTCGGCGACTTCAACGACTGGAACGGCGAGGGCCACTCCCTCCGCAACCTCGGGACGACCGGGGTCTGGGAGATCTTCGTCCCGGGCGTCGAGCCCGGAGCCTCCTACAAGTTCGACCTGCTCTCGCGCGACGGCCACTGGGTCCGCAAGGCCGACCCGATGGCCCGCGCCACGGAGGTGCCGCCTGCGACCGCCTCGAAGGTCCCCGTCTCGCACCACCAGTGGGGCGACTCCGGCTGGATGGAGAAGCGAGCCTCGGTCGATCCGCACACGCAGCCGCTCAGCGTCTACGAGATGCACCTCGGCTCCTGGCGTCCGGGACTGGGCTACCGCGACCTCGCGGACCCGCTGATCGAGTACGTCACCGAGCTCGGCTTCACGCACGTGGAGTTCATGCCGCTCGCCGAGCACCCGTTCGGCGGCTCCTGGGGCTACCAGGTCACCGGCTACTACGCCGCCTCGAGCCGCTTCGGCACGGCCGACGACCTCAAGTACCTGATCGACCGTCTGCACCAGGCCGGCATCGGCGTCATCGTCGACTGGGTGCCCGGGCACTTCCCCAAGGACGACTTCGCCCTCGCCCGCTTCGACGGCGAGCCGCTCTACGAGCACCCGGACTGGCGCCGCGGCGAGCAGATGGACTGGGGCACCTACGTCTTCGACTTCGGGCACACCCAGGTGCGCAACTTCCTCGTCGCGAACGCCCTGTTCTGGCTCGAGGAGTTCCACGTCGACGCCCTGCGGGTGGACGCCGTCGCCTCGATGCTCTACCTCGACTACTCCCGCAAGGAGGGCGAGTGGCTGCCGAACCAGTACGGCGGACGCGAGCACCTCGAGGCGATCAGCTTCCTCCAGGAGGTCAACGCAACGGCCTACAAGCTGCACCCCGGCATCATGATGATCGCCGAGGAGTCGACGAGCTGGCCCGGCGTCACCCAGCCCACCAGCTCCGGCGGCCTCGGCTTCGGGCTCAAGTGGAACATGGGCTGGATGCACGACTCGCTCGACTACATGGCGAACGATCCGCTGTGGCGCCAGTACCACCTGGGCGAGATCACCTTCTCGTTCGTCTACGCCTTCAGCGAGAAGTTCGTCCTGCCGATCAGCCACGACGAGGTCGTGCACGGCAAGGGCTCGCTGGTCCAGAAGATGCCGGGCGACCACTGGCAGCAGCTCGCGAACGTGCGCGCCTACCTCGCCTTCATGTGGGCCCACCCCGGCAAGCAGCTGCTCTTCATGGGCCAGGAGTTCGGCCAGTACTCCGAGTGGAGCGAGGAGCGGGGTCTGGACTGGTGGATCCTCGATCAGCCGAGCCACCGCGGTCTCTGGAGCCTCGTCGGTCAGCTGAACCGCGTGTACCGCGACTCGCCGTCGCTCTGGGAGCTCGACCACGAGCAGTCGGGCTTCGAGTGGATCGACGGCGGCGCGGCGGCGGCCAACGTCGTCTCGTTCCTGCGCAAGGACAGCGAGGGTCGCCCGATCGCCGTCATCGCCAACTTCTCGGGCTCGCCCGTGCACGGCTACCGCGTGAGCCTGCCCACGGCCGGCCGCTGGGAGGAGCTCGTCAACACGGACGCCGAGATCTACGGCGGCAGCGGAGTCGGGAACTTCGGAGCGGTCGAGGCTCGCGAGGAGCCGTGGGCCGGCCGCCCGGCTTCCGCCGAGCTGGTCCTGCCCCCGCTGGCCGTGCTCTACCTTCGACCCGCCGACTGATCGGTCCCCGCACGGAAGAGGCCGCCCGCCGCGACGATCGTCGCGAGCGGGCGGCCTCTCGGCGTTCCGGCCGGCGTCAGTAGAGCAGGCCGGTGAGCCGGGCCCGAGCCTTGTTGACGCGCGGGTCGGTCTGACCGACGATCTCGAAGAGCTCCAGGAGACGAGCCCGGACGGCGGCCTTCCCCTCGGCGTCGAGGCGCGGGAACATCGAGAGCAGCCGGTCGAAGGCGTCCTCGACGTGGCCGCCCGAGACGTCCAGGTCGGCGACGGCGAGCTGCGCGTCGAGGTTCGACGGCTCGGCTGCGGCGGTCGAGCGGATGTCGTCGAGCGTGCGGCCCTGGAGGCGGGCCAGCAGCCGCACCTGAGCGAGACCGGCGACCGCGAGGTCGTCGCGCGGGTTCTGCGCGATGGCGGTCTCGTACTCGGTGATCGCCGCGGCGTAGTCGCCCCGGTCGATCGCGTCGTAGGCCTCCTGGTGGTGCGGCGGCAGCGGCTCCGGCTCGGGCTCCGCGCCCTCGGCGGGAGCGGCTCCCTCCACCGGCACCGTGCCCGTCACACCGTTCTGAGCGGCGAGCTGGAGGACCTGCTCGAGCAGGTCGCGCAGCTGCTCCTCGGCGACGAGGCCGCTGAACAGGGGCACCGGGCGGCCGCCGATGATCGCGGCGACCGTCGGCACGGACTGCACCTGGAACGCCTGCGCCAGCTGCGGGCTCGACTCCACGTCGACCCCGACGAGCACGAACGCGCCGGCGTACGAGACGACGACCTTCTCGAGCAGCGCGGTCATGCTCTGGCTCTGGTCCGACCAGGAGCCGCGCAGGTCGACGATCACCGGCACGCGCGACGAGAGCTGGACCACCTGGTCGAACTCGGCGTCGCCGGCGGTCAGCAGCAGCGGATTCGCGCCGGGCGCGCCTCCGGGAGCGGCGGGCGCGGCCGGGGCGCCGGCGGAGGCGGCGGGCGGGGTGCGGCGGTTCACCAGCGACGAGAGGTCGACGGCGCCGCGGAGGTTTCCGGGCAGGGGCGGGACGGTGCTCACGGCAGCTGCACCACCGAGACGAGTCCCTGGCTCCATCCGAGCATCACGATCTTCTCCTCCGATCCGACGGGCGGTACGTAGAACAGCAGTTGGTATCCGTAGGTGGTCTCGATGCCGGTCGTCGACTTGTCCGTGCCCAGCAGGGTCTGCGAGGCGCCGGAGGTCGAGACGGTCGAGCCTTCGGCAGTGGGGCGGACGGTCGACGTCTCGGCGATGCTCGCCGCGACGAGGGCCCCCGAGTCGTTCGTCGCGAGCGCGATCGTCGGCGACGTGCCGGCGGCGTTCGAGAACTCGATCGAGGCGGTGTCCGGGAGCGCCTCGCGGTCGGCGTTCTTCTTGTCGACGCCGACCTGCCCCCGGAGGGTGTCGCCGTCGGCCGCGAAGAGCTCGGCGTACTGGCTCGAGTCGCCGTTGGCGAGCACGTCCGCGTACGCGGAGCCGACCGACTGCGGGGCGAGCTTCATCAGGCGCGAGTCGGGCGCCACGATCGACGTGCCGACGGTGACGGGCGCGACGTCGGGGATGCGTGCGTTGGCCTCGAGCGAGATGGCGTAGTCGACCTTGTAGTCGACGCGCGGGCTCGCCTGGCTCATCATCAGCGCGATCGGGGCCTGGGTGGAGTCCGTCGAGTTCTGCACGACGGCGGTCACCAGGCGCGGCCACGACTCCGTGTCCTGCGGGAGCACCAGGCTCACCGGGGAGGCCGGGATCGTCTGCGGCGGGTCGATGGTCCCGCCCTTGGCGACGACGTCGTAGTTCGTGGTGCGCTCGGTGAGCGCCTCGCCCTGGAAGCGCTCGGCGAGGATCCCGGCGTCCCGGGCGGCGTCGGCGCGCGACGCGACATCGGCGACCTCGGCGACGACGGCCTCCGCCTGCTGCGTGGTGACCACGGGGGTCGGCTCGGCCGAGACCGGCTCTGCCCCCGCGGTCGCCGTGGCGGACGCGGTCGGCGCCTCGCTCGCGCCCGCGGCGAGATCAGGCCAGTAGTCGGAGCTGCAGCCGGAGAGGAGGACGGTCGTCCCGAGGACGACGGGCAGCACCAGGGCCGCCCGGCGGCGCGAGGGCGCCGGCGACGCCGTGGAGGCCTGGATCCCGGCACGCGGCCGGGGACGGCGGGCACCGCGGGGGATCCGGCCCTGCGGTCCCTTCCGGCGCGGGCCGTGCTGGCGGCGCAGGTGGACGAAGGCCCAGATGTAGAGGACGAGGCCGAGGAGGAGGAACACGGCTCCTCCGAGCAGCAGCGGGCCGGCGAGGGGCGTCGCGGTGTCCACGGGCCAGCTGACGCGCACGGAGTCGGCTGCCGGCGCGGTGCCGTCGCTCGCGATGAGGATGGAGACGTCCTCCGGCACGTCGAGCGCCAGGGTCACGCTGCCGCTCCCCTCGAACTCCTCGAGCCAGAGGTCGGAGCCGCGCGGATCGACGACCGCCGCGTCGGCGGTCTCGACATCGGAGGAGAGCTGGACGCGCTCGCCCGTCTCCTCCGCGGAGGTGAGGGAGTCGTCGGCGCGCTCGTAGCCGATGGCGTCGTAGCTCGAGCCGCCCACCCAGCCCAGCACGTCGGAGGTCCGGGCGTAGGCGACGACGAGGTCGCCGCTGCCCTCGACCGTGATCGTCTGGCGTCCCGGGTTGGCGCCCAGGGTGCTGCCGTCGATCACCGCGTAGGGAGCGGAGGAGTCGAGCGCGGTCTCGGCGGTGAGGGACTCCGGAGGAGCCCAGACCGTCCGCTGACCGATGCCGAGCACGATCATCGCGGCAGCGATGACGGTGGCGATGATGGCGAAGACGAACCGCACGAAAGAACTCCTCCTGCGTTGCCGGATCGGGGTGACGGCCGGGGCCGGCTCGGGGTACGCAGCCGGACCGGGGCGCGACGGCAACAGACAAAGACAGTCCACGATAGCCGATGCCCTCGCTCCGATGCCCGGGAGAAGCCGAGAGTGCGGCCCGAGCGGCGCGCGGTGCGGGTGTCGCCCCGGCCGCGGCCTCCCTGCTGAATACACTTTCCCAGTGCCGCGAGCCCCACCGCGGTCCTGCTCTGAAGGAGACGACGTGGCGAACGACGAGGCCGAATTCACCCAGGTGTTCCGTGGCTACGACCGGGACGAGGTCGACAAGGCCGTCCAGGGCCTGCGCCGCGAGCTCATCCACTCGAACACCCAGGCGGCCGAGAGCGGCCGCGAGGTGAAGCGCCTCTCCTCCCGGATCGAGGGCCTCGAGAAGGAGCTGCAGCAGGTCGGCACTCCCACCTACGCCGGCCTGGGCGCCAAGCTCGAGCACACCCTGCGCGTGGCCGAGGAGCAGTCCGAGCGGATCATCGCCCAGGCCGAGAACGACGCCTCCGCCCTCCGCCGATCCACCCGCGACGACGGCGACCGCATCCTCCAGGAGGCGCGCGACGAGGCCGAGCGCCTGGTGACCGAGGCGCGCCGCCGTGCGGACCGGACCCGCGACGAGTCCGAGGCGCAGGCCGCGGCGACGCTCGGCAAGGCCGCCGACGACCGCGACGTGATGACGCAGGACGCCGTCCGCGAGGCCGCCGCGATCCGCGGCACCGTGGCGACAGAGGCCGCCGAGACCCGCGCCACCGCGAAGCGCGAGGCCGCCGCGATCCGCTCCGAGGCCGAGCGCGAGGCCGCGGAGATGCGCGCCGTCGCCGCCCGCGAGATCGAGGTCGCCCGCGCCGAGGCCGCCCGCCTCGCCCAGGCCAACGAGCTCCTGCGGGCCGAGGTCGCCTCCGAGGTGGACCGGCTCCGGGCGGCCGTCGAGGCCGAGGTCGCCCAGGCGCGCGCGGCGGTCGAGGCCGAGGTGCTCTCGACCCGCGCCGCGCTCGACGCCGAGGTCGCCGCAGTCCGCGCCGAGGGCGCGCGCGAGATCGCCGACCAGCGCACCCGGCTCACCCAGGAGCGCGCCGAGGCCGTCGCCGTGCTCGACGCCGAGCTGGCGGGCCTGCGCGCCGCGTCCGCCGACGAGGCCGCTGCGCTCTCGCGCGAGGTCGAGCAGGCCCGGATCGACCTGGTGGTCGAGCTCGCCGCGCGCCGCGAGGAGGCCGACCGCGACGACCTGCTCCGCCACCAGGAGGCCGTCGCGCAGACCCAGCGCTACCTTGACGAGTCGAACCTGCAGCTCGCCGACGCCATCCGACGCGCGAACGACAAGCGCCTCGAGGCGGACGCCCTCCGCAGCGACGCCCTCGACGACACGACGCGACTGCGCCGGAAGGCCCAGGACGACTCCGACGCCCTCCTCGACGACGCGCGCGACCAGGCGCAGAAGCTCGTCGCGGACGCGGAGCGCCGCAGCCGCGAGCTGATGGACACCGCCGAGCGGCGCCTCGACGAGATCCGCACCGAGCGCGACGCGATCGCCGGCTACGTGTCCGGACTGCGCGGGCTCATCGGCCACATCGACGGACTCGCGGACGACAGCGACGGCGACGACTCCGACGGCAGCGGCTCCGACGGCGGCTCGTCCGGCCGCTAAGCGGCCGCCGCACGGGCGGGCTCAGCCGAGCTCGCCCGCCCACTCCGTCGGCAGCGGGGACGAGGCGGGCGCGACCACGCGCACGATCTCGTCGAGGACGCGCCGGGTCTGCGCCTCGCCGACCCAGAGGTGCTTCCCGCCCTCCACAGCGACGAGGTCCAGCTGCGGCACGCTCGCGAAGCGCTCGGCGGCCGCCTCCGGCCGCAGGTAGTCGTCGAACTCCGGGACGAGCGCCACGAGCGGGCGGCCGTCCTGGCCCCAGGCGGCGACCTCCTCCGCGCTCGTGCGGTGCAGCGGCGGCGAGAGCAGGATCGCTCCCTCGACGGGGTGCTCCCTCCCCCACTTCAGCGCGAGCTCGGTGCCGAAGGACCAGCCGACCAGCCAGGGGTGCGGCAGTCCGCGGTCCGCGACGAGCGCCAGGGCTGCGGCGACGTCGGCGCGCTCCTCGGTGCCGTGTCCGAACGCGCCCTCGCTCGTGCCGCGCGGCGACGTGGTGCCGCGGGTGTTGAAGCGGAGGACCGCCAGGTCGGCGAGCGCGGGCAGGCGGGCGGCGGCCTTCCGCAGGATGTGCGAGTCCATGAAGCCGCCGTGGGTGGGCAGCGGATGCAGGGTGACCAGGGTCGCGACCGGCTCGCGCTCCAGGGGCAGCGCGAGCTCCCCGACAAGGGTCAGCCCGTCGGCCGTGTGCAGCTCGATGTCCTCGCGGCGGGCGGGGAGGACGACGCCTCCGCGGATCTCGTGGGTCATCGTGCTCCTCGGATTCTCCAGCAGTGCGTGTGCCAGTGGCGGCGGCCGGCCAGGTCGGCCGCGTCGCCGAGCGCGCCGTCGGCCCGCCAGGTGACCAGGTGCGGCTGGCCGATGTCGATGGTGAGCCCGCAGCCCGGGCAGAGGTAGTTCTTCACGGCCCGCGCTGCGGAGACGGGCTGGACGTTCCACTCCCGGCCGGCGTGCGACTCTGTGCGCCGGAAGCCTGCGAGCATCTGCGAGAGGTCGCGCTGCTCGTCGTCGTCGTCACGGCGGCCGCCCCGGGGTCTGTTGCTGCGCGGCATCCCCCCAGTCTAGGAGGCCGCCGCCGGGCCCCTCCCGTCAGTGGGAGCTGTCGTCCATCTCGAGCCGGGTCTCCTCGGCGTCGAGCATCAGCTGCGCCCGCCGCAGCGTCCGCGAGGAGTAGACCCCGCGCCCCCGGGCGTCCAGCAGCGCCTCCCGCTCGGCGAGCAGGACCGCTCGGCGCAGCCGCAGGTACTGCGCGTGCGGGCCGAGGGGCGCGTCCTCCGCGCGGCCGACCTGCTCCCACGCCACCTGCGAGCGGGTCAGAGTGTCGCGGCGCACGCGCTCGAGGACGCGCTCGCCCGCCTCGCCGTCGGGCAGCTCCGCCACCGCCTCGGGGAGGGCCTGGATGCCCGTGGCCGCGACCTCGTCGAGCAGCGTCGCGAGCTCGCGGCGGTCGGCCTCTCCGTCGGTGCCCTGGATGCCGGTGAGCCGGATCAGCGCCGGGAGCGTCGCACCCTGCAGGAGCAGCGTCACGACGGCGACGGTGAAGGCGATCAGGATCAGCTGGGAGCGGTAGGGAGTCTCGTCCGGCAGCGACTGGGCCGCGGCGAGCGTGACCACGCCGCGCATCCCGGACCAGGACAGGACGACTCCTCCGCGCCAGCCGAACGCCTCGCTCGTGGTCGCGGCCAGATCGGTCTCGCGCCGGAGGTAGAGCCGCTCCGCTCTCACCTGCCGCCGCCGGAAGCGCTCGTCGCTGGTGGCGCTGTTGCGCAGTCGCATCAGGCCCACCGCCAGCCGCCGGTTGATCCGCTCCGCCCGCCGACCGGAGCTGCGCAGCCACAGGAGCAGCGGCCACACGAAGAGGGCCCGCAGCACGATCAGGATGACCACGGTGGCCAGACCCAGCAGCACCGCGGTGCCCACTCCGAACTCGCCCGGGTCCACGACCCCGGAGACGATCGCCTTGATCTCGGCGCCCATGAGCAGGAAGACGCCGTTCTCGAGCAGGAACTGCGCCGTCCGCCAGTTCACCCGCTCGCTGATCCGCGACTGCGGCGAGAGGAAGCGCGCGCTGTTGTGCCCCGTGTAGATCCCGGTGACCACGACGGCGAGCACCCCGGACGCGCCCAGCTCCTCGGCCGGGATGTAGGCCAGGAACGGCACGGCGAAGGACACGGCGGTGTCGAGCACCGGGTCCCGCAGCTTCGAGCGCACGAAGACGGTGAGCACGCCCATCACCAGTCCGAGGACGATCGCCATCAGGACGGAGTAGACGAAGAGGACCCCCACCTCGCCCACGTCGATCGCGTCGGTCGTGACGGAGGCGCCGACCACGGCCGCCGCAGCCGTCGCGGCGCGCAGCAGCACCAGCGCCGACGCGTCGTTCACGAGGCTCTCGCCCTCGAGCACCGTCACCAAGCGGGGCGGGAGTCCGAGCTTCTTGCCGATCGAGGTCGCTGCCACCGCGTCGGTCGGGCTCACGACGGCGCCCAGAGCGATCGCTGCGGGCAGGCTCAGATCGGGGAACACGAGGTAGAGGAAGCCGCCCACCACGAGGGCGGTCACGACGACCAGCAGCACCGAGAGCCCGAAGATCGAGCGCAGGTTCCGCCGGAAGTCGGTGAGGGGCACCTGGATCGCGGCCGAGTACAGCAGCGGCGGCAGCACGCCCGCGAGGATCAGCTCAGGCTCGACCTCGATGTCCGGGACCCCGGGGAGGTAGGACGCGCCGATACCGATGACGACCAGGAGCAGCGGTGCGGCGATCCCGAGGCGGCTCGAGAACCGCGCGACGGTGACGACCGTGATGATCCCGACGACCCCGAGCAGCGCGTAATCCACGGCACCAGGGTAGCGAGAGCCTCAGCCCGCCGGACGCGGTGCCGAGCGGAGGGGAACGATCAGTACCAGCCGACCGATTCGGAGTGGGCCCAGGCACCGCAGGGCGAGCCGTAGCGGCCGGAGATGTAGCCGAGGCCCCAGGTGATCTGGGTGCTCGCGTTGGTCGCCCAGTCGGAGCCGGCCGACGCCATCTTGCTGCCGGGGAGTGCCTGCGGGATGCCGTAGGCACCACTGGACTTGTTCTCGGCGTAGACGTTCCAGCCGGACTCGCGGTTCCAGAGGAGGACGAGGCAGTCGTACTCGCTGTCGGCCCAGCCGCGCTGCACGATCATGTCGTACGCGATGGCCTTCGCGGATCCGGGATCCGGAGCGGCGGCGCGCTGGACGGGAGCAGCGGTCTCGGCCTCGGCGGAGCCCGACTCCTCCTCGTCGGCGGTCGCGGAAGCGGTCTGAGTCTCGGTCGGAGTGGGCGTCGGGGTCGGAGTGGGCGTCGGCTTCGCCTCGGCGCCGAACGAGTCGCGCTGGACGGTCCGCTCGACGGCGTCCGCGACGACGAGTCGCTGCGCGGAGTCGCCGTTGAAGCGCGCCGGGGCCTGGTAGTAGGGGGACGCGACCGCGCCGCTGGACGGATCGACGACGTTCACCATGGCGAACGCGATCGACGCCGTGAAGGCCAGCACCGTCACCGGGATCCGAGCCCAGGAGCGCCGCACCGGGGTCTGGTGCGGGACCGCCGGGCGACCGCTGGTGCGATTCGCGGGCGTGTGGGCGACGGAGGTCTGAGGATGCTGAGCCACGATTACGAAAGCATAACGGACGATGACCTGATCGGCCAGCAGATCCGGCTCCGGTCAGCGGACCGCCAGCATCACGTCGACGACCGTGTCGAGCAGCAGGTCGACCTGCGCCTCGGCGTACCCGCCGCGCTGCGGGGCGAAGGAGACGGTCCGCACGTCGTCCACGGTCAGCACCGATCCGTCGCGGAAGTAGCCGGAGATCCGGTCGGCGAAGGCGTCGACCTGGCGGATGTTGTACCCCGTCGTGAGAGCGCCGGCCCGGGTGAACCGCTCGCGGGGAGCGCGGGCCAGCCGGTTCACGATCTCCTGGGCGGTCGACCGCGCGTCCGCGAGCCACGCCTCCTCGCCCCGGGCCGCGATCGCGTACTGGCGCTCCCGCAGGGCGAAGGCGTCCTCGAGGCGCTCGAGCGCCGCATCGACGTGGGGCGCGGAGTAGCCGCCCTTGCGCAGGGTGAACGCGGTGTGGCGCAGGTCGGCGGCGCGGAGGTCCGCCGGTCCCCCTGAGAGCTGCGAGTAGGCCTCGCGCGCCGACGCGAGGAAGGAGTCGACCTCGGCCGTGTCGTAGCCGGGACGGGACTCGCGGGCTCGGGGGAAGGGAGCGGTCATCCCGACATCATGCCAAGCCGCGCGCCGGGAGCGGAATCGGCACGCCCCGGTGAGGCGCCCGCTCAGTGGGCGAAGACGAAGTACAGCACGTAGGCCGCGGCGGCCGACGGCAGGATCGAGTCCAGCCGGTCGAGGACTCCTCCGTGGCCGGGCAGCCACGAGCTCATGTCCTTGATGCCGATGTCGCGCTTGATCAGCGACTCGGCGAGGTCGCCGAGCGTCGCGGTGAGCAGCACCACCGCCCCGAACACCGCGCCGACCCACCAGGGCTGGCCGAGCATCAGCAGGGCGAGCAGGACGCCGACGCCGATTCCCGCGACGGCAGCACCGGCGAACCCCTCCCAGGTCTTCTTCGGGCTGATCCGCGGTGCCATCGGGTGCTTGCCCCAGGTGAGTCCGCTCACGTAGGCGCCGGTGTCGACGACGATCACGAGCACCAGGAACGCGAACGCCCAGAGCTGGCCGCCGGGCTCGGCGACGAGACGGATCGCGAAGGCGCCGAGGAAGGTCGTGTAGCCCTGGACGAACGCGCCGAGGCCGATGTCGAGGGCGAGGTCCCTCCGGCTGGAGGCGGTGCGCCGGAAGAGCTGCTCCCCCAGCCGCCAGAGGCCGACGAGGACGGATCCGCCGAGGACCGTGGCCCACGCGGCGCCGAGGCCGCCGTAGTAGGCGGCCGGCACGGCGACGACCGCCACGATCCCGGTCGGGATGCGCGGGATGTCGCGACCGGCGTGGCGCAGGGCGTTCGAGAGCTCCAGCGCCGCGAGCAGCACCACCACCCCCGCGAGCACCATGAAGAGCTCCTTGACCAGGAGGAGGCTGACGACCATCGCGCCGCCACCGAGGAGTCCGATCGCGGTCGCCGACACGAGGTTCCGGCCGGAGCGCGCGGTCAGGCGGTCGTTCGTCGCCTCGAGCTGGGCGCGGGTCGCCTCGAGCTGGCGCTCGACGTCGGCCCGGCCCTGCTGGGCGCGCGCACGCAGCGCGTCGCGGGTGACCATCCGGGATCCCCGGGCACCCGGGACGTGCGGAGACGGTCTCTTCTCGCCGCCCTCGGGTCCTTCGGGGATCTCGGGCACCGCTACACCTCGAGCAGTTCGGATTCCTTGCGCTTGAGCGCCTCGTCGATCGCGTCGACGTGCTGCTTCGTGAGCGCCTCGAGCTCCTTCTCGCCGCGGGCGAGCTCGTCGTCGCCGATGTCGCCCTTCAGCGCATCGAGGTCGTCCTTGCCCTTGCGGCGGATGTTGCGCACCGCGATCTTGGCGTCCTCGGCCTTGGTGCGGACGATCTTGACGAACTCCTTGCGGCGCTCGGCGGTGAGCTCCGGCAGGGTCACGCGGATGATCGTGCCGTCGTTGGTCGGGTTCGCGCCGAGGTTCGGCATGTCCCGGATGGCCTGCTCGATGTCGCGCAGCGAGCCCTTGTCGTAGGGCGTCAGGACGAGCGTGCGGGCCTCCTGGTTCTGCATCGAGGCGAGCTGCGACAGCGGCGTCGGGGTGCCGTAGTAGCTCACCAGCACCTTCTGGAACATGCCGGGGTTCGCGCGTCCGGTGCGGACCGTGGAGAAGTCCTCCTTGGCGACCTCGACGGCCTTGCCCATCTTGGTCTTCGCGTCGGCCAGTACATCCGAGATCACAGGGAGCTCCTTAAGAGAGGGAAGTGGTCAGTCTAGTTCGAGACGAGCGTGCCGAGCTCGGCGCCGCGGATGGCCTTCGCGACGTTGCCCGAGGGCTCCATGCCGAAGACCTGCATCGGCATGCCGTTGTCCATGCAGAGGCTGAACGCGGTGGAGTCGACCACCTTGAGGCCCCGCTGGAGCGCCTCCTGGTAGGTCAGTGCGTCGAGCTTCTTCGCGTCGGGGTTCGTCCGCGGGTCGGCGTCGTACACGCCGTCCACGCCGTTCTTGGCGACGAGGACCACGTCGGCGTGCGTTTCGAGCGCGCGCTGCGCGGCGACCGTGTCGGTCGAGAAGTACGGGAGTCCGGCGCCGGCGCCGAAGATGACGACGCGGCCCTTCTCCATGTGCCGGATCGCACGGCGGGGGATGTAGGGCTCCGCGACCTGCGTCATCGCGATCGCGGACTGCACGCGCGTCTCGGCGCCCGCCTGCTCGAGGAAGTCCTGGAGGGCGAGGGCGTTCATCACCGTGCCCAGCATGCCCATGTAGTCGGCCCGGCCGCGGTCCATGCCGCGCTGCGAGAGCTCGGCTCCGCGGAAGAAGTTGCCGCCGCCGACGACCACCGAGATCTCCACCTCGGTCGCGGCATCGGCGATCTCGCGCGCCAGGGCGCTGATCACGTCCGGGTTCACGCCGAGCGTGCCGGCTCCGAACGCCTCCCCCGACAGCTTCAGAAGCACCCTGCGGCGCTTGCCCGTCGTCATCGCATCCGTCTCCGTCATGGACGTTTCCTCCCGTAGACCCGTACAAACCTATCCCGCGCGGAGCGGGCCCCGCGACCACGCCCGGGACCGCCCCGGGCAGAGCGAAGGGAGCCCGGGTCGACTGAACGACCCGGACTCCCTCCTGCAATGCTGTTAGGCGCCGACCTTGAAGCGGGCGAAGCCCGACACGGTCAGGCCCGCGTCGCTCAGGACCTTGCTGACGGACAGCTTGTTGTCCTTCGCGTAGTCCTGGTCGAGCAGGGCGACCTGCTTGAAGTACGCGTTCACGCGTCCCTCGATGATCTTCGGCAGGGCGGCCTCGGGCTTGCCCTCGCCGCGCGAGATCTCCTCGACGATGCGGCGCTCGTTGTCGACCTCGGACTGCGGCACGTCCTCGCGCGAGAGGTAGGACGGGTTCGCGAACGAGATGTGCTGGGCGACGGAGCGCGCGGTCTCGGCGTCCTCACCCGCGTAGCCGACGACCACGCCGACCTGCGGGGGCAGGTCCTTGTTCGTCTTGTGGAGGTAGATCGCGAAGTGCTCGCCCGAGACGGAGGCCACGCGGCGCAGCTCCACCTTCTCGCCGAGGATCGCGGCCTCGTCGTTGATCAGGTCGGCGACGGTCTTGCCGTCGGCGGGGGCCGCGAGGGCCTCCTCGACCGTGGTGGAGCCGGCGGCGACGACCGCGGCGAGCACGGCGTCGGCGAGGGCGATGAACTTCGTGCCCTTGGCGACGAAGTCGGTCTCGCAGGCGAGCTCGATCATCGTGGCGACCCCGTCCTTCTCGGCGGCGGCGACGAGGCCCTCGCTCGTCGAGCGGTCGGCGCGCTTCGCGTTGCCCTTGGCGCCCTTGAGGCGGAGGATCTCGACCGCCTTGTCCAGGTCGCCGTCGGCCTCGACGAGCGCGTTCTTCGTGTCGACCATGCCGGTACCGAGCTGCTCGCGCAGCGTCTTGACGTCAGCGAGGCTGAAATTTGCCATGTTCTCGGAACTCCTCTTGGTTCGGAAACCCTGTGGCGCCGTCACTCGCGGCGGGCTCACGGGAGGAGCCCAGCACGCCGAGGTGACGGCGGTTCTTACTCGTGGTGAACGTGCACCGACCGAGCGGGGGCCGGACGACCGCGGGTGCGGCGTCCGACCCCCGTCACGGAACGGGGTGTCAGGCGGTGGCGGTCTCGTCGGTCGAGGTCGCGGCGGCGTCGGCCTCGGGGGCCTCCTCCGCGGCGGGGGTCTCGGCCTCGACGACGGCCTCGTCGGCGGTCTCGGCCTCGGCGTCGGCGACCTTCTCGGTCTCCGCGCCGGCCTGCTCGTTCGGCTCCTGCACGTCGGCGGCGGGCGCACCGGTGGAGAGCAGCTCCTGCTCCCACTCGGCCAGCGGCTCGACGGCGGAGACGTTGCCCTCGGCCTCGGGCTTCTGGTGGCGCTGGATGAGGCCCTCGGCCGCGGCGTCGGCGACGATGCGGGTGAGCAGGCTCACCGAGCGGATCGCGTCGTCGTTGCCCGGGATCGGGTACTGGACCTCGTCCGGGTCGCAGTTCGTGTCGAGGATGCCGATGACCGGGATGCCCAGCTTCTTGGCCTCGTCGATCGCGAGGTGCTCCTTTTTGGTGTCGACGACCCAGAGGGCCGACGGCGTCTTCGAGAGGTTGCGGATGCCGCCGAGCGACTTGTGCAGCTTGTCGAGCTCGCGCTTCTTGATGAGGAGCTCCTTCTTGGTGAAGCCGCTCTTCGACGTGTCGTCGAAGTCGAGCTCCTCCAGCTCCTTCATGCGGGCGAGGCGCTTCGAGACCGTCTGGAAGTTGGTCAGGAGGCCGCCGAGCCAGCGCTGGTTCACGTAGGGCTGGCCGACGCGGGTCGCCTGCTCCGAGATCGCGTTCTGCGCCTGCTTCTTGGTGCCGACGAAGAGGATGGTGCCGCCGTGGGCGACCGTCTCCTTGACGAAGTCGTAGGTCTTGTCGATGTAGGCCAGCGACTGCTGGAGGTCGATGATGTAGCTGCCCGAGCGCTCGGTCAGGATGAAGCGCTTCATCTTCGGGTTCCAGCGACGGGTCTGGTGCCCGAAGTGGACGCCGCTGTCGAGCAGCTGGCGCATGGTGACGACTGCCATGAGTCGTTCTCCTTGTCTCGGGGCCCGGGCGCACGACGGCGCCGAACTCCCGTTCGGTTGTCTGCGACGGCCGGTCGGCACGTCGCCCTGGCGCCCGGCGCACTCCCACCCCGGCCGCGTGAGCGGAGAGGGACCGTGGGGAGCGGAGGCCGAATGGGCGCGCGTAGTCACCCCGACGAGCGAGGTGCTCCGTGGAGTCTAGCACCAGGACGGCCGCCTCCCCCGCTGCTGCGGGAGGGCGGCCGTCGGGGCTCGGAAGACCGGTGCTACTTGCGCGCCGACTTCATCACGGTGCGGATGTGCAGGGTGTCCATCTCCTCCAGAGAGCGGCCCTTGGTCTCGGGCACGAACATGAAGACGAAGACGAACGAGATCGCCGCGAAGGCGGCGTAGAGGCCGTAGGCCAGGGTGAGCGACACGTCCTGCGAGAGGATCGGGAAGGTCACCGTGATGGCGAAGTTCGCGATCCACTGGGCCGAGGCCGCCAGGCCGAGGGCGGCCGCCCGGATCCGGTTCGGGAAGATCTCGCCGAGGAGGACCCACACCAGCGGGCCCCAGGTCGCACCGAAGAAGACGACGAACGCGTTCGCCGAGACGAGGGCGATCGGCCCCCACGCGCCGGGCAGCGAGACGTCCTCTCCGCTGATCGTCGACTGGCTGAAGGCGATGGCCATCAGCGCGAGCGAGACGGCCATGCCGGCCGAGCCGACCAGCAGCAGCGGCTTCCGGCCGACCTTGTCGACCAGGAAGATCGCCACGAAGGTGACGACGACGTTCACGACCGAGGTGAAGACCGAGATCGCGAAGGAGTTGGACTCGTCGAATCCGACCGCGCTCCAGAGCGAGGTGGAGTAGTAGAAGATCACGTTGATGCCCACGAACTGCTGGAACACCGACAGCAGGATGCCGACCCAGACCACGGGGAGCAGGCCGAGGGCGGGACCGCGGAGGCTGGAGCGCTTCGCGTTCTCGGAGTCCTCGTCGATCTTCTTCTGGATGTCCGCGAGCGCCTGGTCGACCTCGTCGCGCGGCGTGACCGTCGCGAGCACCGCGCGGGCGTCCTCGGAGCGGCCGCGGGTCGCGAGGTAGCGGGGCGATTCCGGCAGGGTCAGGGCCAGGAGGCCGTAGATGACGGCCGGCACGGCGCACGCGATGAACATCCAGCGCCAGGCGGCGACGCCGAACCAGAAGGGCTCGGAGGCGCCGTCCGCGCCGTTCGCGATGAGGGTGTCCGAGAGCAGGGCGGCGAAGATGCCGAGCGTGATCGCCAGCTGCTGCAGCGACGCGAGGGCTCCGCGGATGGCCTTGGGCGCGATCTCCGAGATGTAGGTCGGAGCGATCACGGAGGCGATGCCGATGCCGAGGCCGCCGACCACGCGCCAGAGCACGAGGTCCCAGACCGCGAACGCCGCGCCGGCGCCGATGGAGGAGATGAAGAAGAGCCCGGCGCCGAGCAGCATGACCTTGATGCGGCCCCAGCGGTCGGCGAGGCGGCCCGCGAGGTACGCGCCGAGTGCGCAGCCGAGCAGCGCGGAGGCGACGGCGAAGCCGATCAGCGCGGCCGAGAGCTGGAACTCGCCCTGCACCGCCTCCACGGCACCGTTCACCACCGACGAGTCGAAGCCGAAGAGGAAGCCACCGACCGCCGCCGCGATCGCGAGGCCGATCACCTTCCTCTTCAGCTTCGCCGCCGAGGGGTTCGGGATGTCCGCTCTCCCGCTGGTCGTGTCAGATCGTCCGCTGGTCATGGTCGTCTCCGATTCTCGCCGCCGGTGGGGGCGGGGTGCCGCTCCCGAGCCGGATCACCGGCACGTTACTCCTCGCCGCGGCACCGCCGGGACGGGTTGCGCTCTCCCCCGGCCGATGTCCTCCCTCCACAGCCGGGCCCGTCGCGCTCTCCTCCCCTGATCCGCTCGGCCGACCACCGGTCCCGAACCGGCTCCAGGAGGGTGGCCGCATGCTCCGATCCCGACTCCTGCGCCCGGGCGTGTTCGCCCTCGCCGCTCTGCTCGTCGGGGCGCCTCTCGGCGCCTCGCCCTCCGGCACCTCGTCCCCCGGCCGGTCCGACCCGCGGTGGACCTCACCCGTCCCGGGGTTCTCCGTCGTGGAGCCGTGGGGCGCGCCGGCCCACCGCTACGCCCCCGGGCACCGCGGGATCGACCTCGCGGCAGCGGCCGGGCAGCCCGTGGTCGCCGTCGCGGCGGGCACCGTGTCGTTCTCGGGCAGGGTGGTCGACCGGTCCGTGGTGAGCATCGTGCACGCGGACGGTCTGGTCTCGACGGTCGAGCCGGTCGACGGATCGGTGACGGCGGGGCAGGTCCTCACCGCGGGCCAGCCCGTCGGAGCAGTGGGTGCGAGCGGCCACTGCGACGGGAGGTGCGTGCACCTCGGCGTCCGCGAGGGTGGCGACTACGTCTCGCCGATGCGGTTCTTCGGCGGGATCCCCCGGGCGGTGCTTCTGCCGATGGACGACGTGGCGCAGGGTGTTGAGCGAGTGGCGCGGAAGGGTGCGTCCGGTGACTCGCGCGTCCGGTCAGGCGCGGGGGTGGGCGAGGCGGTAGGCGTCGCGGATCCGCTCGGTCGAGACGTGGGTGTAGATCTGCGTGGTGCCCAGGCTCGCGTGGCCGAGCAGCTCCTGAACGGCGCGGAGGTCGGCTCCGCCGTCGAGCAGATGGGTCGCCGCGGTGTGGCGGAGCGTGTGCGGACCGGACGGTCCGGAGCCCTGGCCGCCGTCGAGGAGCCTCGCCACGACGCCGTAGACCGTGCGCGGGGTGAGCCTCGCCCCCCGTCGGCCGAGCAGGAGCGCGCGGCCGCCGTCACCGGTGGCGAGAGCGGGACGGGCGCGATCGAGGTAGGCGACGAGCGCCTCCTTCGCGGGCACGCCGAACGGCACGACCCGCTGCTTCGCGCCCTTGCCGGTGACGAGCACGGTGAGCCTGCCGAGATCGACGTCGCCCAGGTCGACGGCGACCAGCTCGGAGACGCGGATGCCGGAGGCGTAGAGCAGCTCGACGATCGCCAGGTCCCGCAGCGCCACCGGGTCCTCTGTCGCGCCGCGCGCCGCGACCGTGTCGAGCACCTGTTCCGCCTGCGGGAGCGTCAGGACCCGCGGCAGTGTCCGTCCCGACTTGGGCGTCTTGAGGCGTGCGGCGACGTCGAGGGGAAGCCGCTCGGTCCGCTTCGCCCAGGAGGAGAAGGAGCGGACGGCCGCGGTGCGCCTGGCGAGGGTCGCGCGGGCGATGCCCGACTCCGACTCTCGCCAGAGCCAGTCGCGCAGCAGCTCGAGGTCGAGCTCGGCGGTGAGGAGCCGCCCCTCCTCCTCCGTGTGGGCGATCAGGCGCGCCAGGTCGGAGCGGTAGCCCTTCGCGGTGGCGGGCGAGAGGGACCGCTCGTCGAGCACATAGCGGAGGAAGTGCTCGACCGAGTCGGCGAGCGTCTCGCCGGTCATGATCCGTCCGGCATCCGCGACCAGAGGTCGATGCGCCCCTGCTCGTCGAGCCCCTCGAGCCGCTCGATCAGGTCGGTGCCGAAGCGCGTCGCGATCGGGGCCGGTGCCGTCGGCACGAACGAGGCGGCCACCGTCTCCGGGTGGACATGGACGAGCGAGAGGCTCTGCGCTCCGTCGACGCCGGCGAGCTCCCGCTCGGGTGCTCCGAGGTCCATCGTGTAGCTGGTGGCGCCGGCGACGAGCACGGGCACGCCCGCGAAGGTCGCAGCCGTGGGGTAGTGCAGGTGGCCGCCGAGGATCGCGCGGACGTCGGTACCGCGCACCATCTCCTCGAGGCGGTCGATCCCCCGCAGCTCGAGCACGGTCATCGCGCCGAGCGGCGTGGGCAGCGGAGGGTGGTGCAGGGCGAGGATCGTCCCCAGCGGGGCCGGTGCGGCGAGCTCGTCCTTCAGCCAGGCCAGCTGGGCGTCGGTGAGGTCGCCGTGGTGGAAGCCGGGCACCGCGCTGTCGAGCGCGATGAGCCGGAGCCCGCGGAGGTCGACGACCTGGTCCACGGGTCCCGCGCCCGCCGGGTCCTGCTCGAGGAGCACCCGTCGGAAGGCTCCCCGCTCGTCGTGGTTGCCCATCACCCAGACGATCGGGCAGCCGAACCGCTCGCCGATCGGGTCGAGCTGCTCGCGCACGCGCCGGTAGGCGTCCTCCTCGCCGCGGTCCGCGACGTCCCCGGTGACGACGATCGCGTCCAGGCGTCCGCCGCGCTCGACCAGACGGCCGACCGCCTGCGCGAGGCGGGCGACCGTGTCGACCTTCCCGTAGAGCGGAGCGCCGTCGGCCAGCAGGTGCGTGTCGCTCAGATGCGCGATGACCCTGTCGGCGGCGCGGAAGTGCCCGAGCCGCGGGCGCTCCCCGCTGTGTCCTGCTGCAGTGGCGTCCATGCCGCTCCCCTCGCCGATGCCCCTTCAGCGTAGGGCGGACCGCCGACAGCGCCGCGGCGGCGGGGCCGCTCACCCGGGTGCCCGCTCCCAGTCCCCGTCCTCGGAACGGTGGACGCGTCCGTCGGCGAGGAGCGCACCCAGCGCCGATAGTGCCGAGTCGAGCGATTCCCCGGAGAGCCGGGCGACGGTTGCGGCGTCACAGCCTCCTTCGGATTCGACGACGGCCAGGACTCGCGCCTCAGTCGCGGTCAGCGATCGGCACGATCCGTCAGCGTCGCCGACGGCGAGCAGTTCGAGCACGTCCGCCGGCGAGGTGACGCAGGTCGCCGCGTACTCGCGGAGGAGCCGGTGGCAGCCGGCGGAGGAGGCACTGGTGACCGGGCCCGGGACCGCGCCGAGGGGACGGCCCAGGGCAGCCGCGTGGCCGGCGGTGTTGAGGGAGCCGGAGCGGGCGCCGGCCTCGACGACGACGGTGCCCGCGGTGGAGGCGGCGATGAGGCGGTTGCGCTGCAGGAAGCGCCAGCGGGTTGGGGTTGTGCCCGGTGGGACCTCGGTGGCGACGGCGCAGCCGGGTGTGGCGATGATGCGGTGGAGAAGGTCGGCGTGGGCCGTCGGGTAGAGGCGGTCCGCTCCCCCGGCGAGGAAGGCGACCGTCCGGCCTCCGGAGCCGAGGGCGGCGCGGTGGGCGACCGCGTCGATCCCGAAGGCACCGCCCGAGACGACGGAGACGCCTCGCGCCGCGACACCCGCGGCGAGCTCGGCGGCGACGTGCTCGCCGTAGCCGGTGGCAGCGCGGGCGCCGACGAGGGCGAGGCGGTGCGTCGGATCGAAGGCGGCAGGATCACCGCGCAGCCAGAGCAGGAGTGGCGCGTGCGGCCCGAGGTCGTCGAGCGATTCGGGCCACACGGGAGCCCCGGGCAGGAGCAGCCGGGCGCCGAGTCGCTCGGCGATCTCGAGCCGGCGGAACAGCAGCCTGCGGTCCAGGCGCGGTCGCCAGCGCGCCAGCCCCGACTGCAGGGCGGCGACCTCGGAGTCGAGGGGCGCGAGTGCCGCGCCTCCTTCGTCGGAGGGAGCGCGATGCGGGGACGCGAGGATCTCCTCCGCGGACGACGAGGACACGACGTGGGCGAAGGCCTCGGCCGCGCCGACCCTCTCGATGAGGAGGGCGGCGACGGAGTCGCCGGGCTCGGTCAGCGAATTCCAGCCGCATCGGGCTGCAGCGTCGACGAGCGCGCTCCGAGCACAGCCGGACTCGCCCGAAGGCTCGCCGTCGGCAGCCGAGTCCTGATCGGCTGAACCGCTCGGCAGCAGTCGACGAACGGCGTCGAGCTCCGCGGCGTCGAAGAGCGCGTCGGGCCGGATCACGCGGCACCCCCGCGGAGGACGAGCGCGCGCGCGAGGTGGGCGGCACTCGGCCGGTCGGCTGCGTCGAGGTCCGCGAGCGTCCAGGCCAGGCGCAGGACCCGGTCGTAGCCGCGCATGGTCACCAGACCTCGCTCCAGAGCCCGGTCGAGCGTGCGGGACTCGGCACTGGTCGGGCGCACCGGGTCCGAGCGCAGCCAGGCGCCGGAGACCTCCGAGTTGAGCGTCCACGGAGTGGAGGCGAGGCGAGCCGCTGCCAGGGACCGCGCCGCAACGACACGGGCGCGGGCCTGCGCCGTCGACATGCCGGACGTGTCTCGACGTGCGGCCAGCTGAGCCGCGCTGATGCGGCGGACCGTCAGGCGGATGTCGACGCGGTCGAGCAGCGGTCCGCTGAGCCGCGCGAGGTAGCGGCGGCGGACCGAGGGAGCACAGGTGCAGGTCTCTCCGGGGATGCCGAAGCGGCCGCACGGGCACGGGTTCGCCGCGAGGACGAGCTGCACCCGCGCGGGGAACTCGGCGACGGCGTTCGCGCGGTGGATGCGGATCACGCCGGATTCGAGCGGCTGGCGCAACGCATCGAGGGCGACGGACGAGAACTCGGGGGCCTCGTCAAAAGATCTTGACGACTCCACGCAGGAGGCCCATACTCATGTTTAGTAATACCGATATGAAATACCCGATCAGCCCCACTATCGACAGCCCCCAGCGCCCTGCGGCGATCTACGTTCGCATCTCGAAAGACCGTGTCGGTGCTGGTTTAGGCGTCGAGCGCCAGGAGACGGACTGCCGGAAGCTCGCAGAGCGCGAAGGCTACGACGTCGTGACCGTCTTCAGTGACAACGACGTCAGCGCCTACAGCGGCAAGCGGAGGCCTGGCTACGAAGGGCTACTGGCAGCGATGCGTTCTGGCGCCATCGAAGCCGTCTTCGCCTGGCACACGGACCGAGTGCACCGCCGCCCCACTGAGCTAGAGCCGTATATAGAGGCATCGGACCAGTTCAACATCCCGACGTTCACGGTGCAGGCCGGCCCGCTCCGCCTCGACTCCCCCAGCGGCCGCATGGGTGCTCGCATCCACGGTGCGGTCGCCAGCTACGAAGTCGAGATCGGCATCGAGCGCCAGAAGGCTGCCAAGCTCCAGGCTGCACAGAACGGCGAGTGGAGCGGTGGACAGCGTCCGTTTGGATGGCTCAAGGGATCGATGATCATCGACGAGTCAGAGGCTGTCATCGTCCGCGAGATGATCGACCGCTTCATTGCCGGTGACTCTTGGCGGACCATCGCCCTCGACCTCAACGCTCGCAAGATCCTCACGCAGCACGGCAAGGGCTGGAACGCCTTGAAGGTGCGAAATGTTGCGATCCGGCCTCGCAACGTCGGCATCCGCGACCACAACGGCACCGCTCAATACGCAGCGAAGTGGCAGCCGCTCATCGACCAGGAGACCTGGCAGCGACTCCAGACCGCCATCCTCGTGAGCCAGAGCCACCACAAGCAACGAGGACCGTTCCGCAAGTTCCTCCTCCTCGGTTTCGCCTACTGCGGTCGGTGCGGCAACCGCATGAACAGCTTCAGCAAGCAGCAGCGAGACGGTTCCTTCACCCCGAGCTACCGGTGTCGGGCTATGGACGATGAGAAGGGAAGGATCGGCTGCGGCAAGGTCTCACGCATCGGCGGAGCGGTTGAAGACCTCGTGAAGGAAGCCGTCCTCTTTCGCCTGGATTCGGATCACCTCGGACGCCTGGTGGCGGCATCGTCCAGCGAGTCGCCAAAACTGCGGAAGCTCCTCGAAGAGCGCCAGCAGCAGGAGGCCCGTCTCAAGGAGATCCTGAACCTGTACGGATCTGGCACCCTGACCTACGACGAGTACCGCTCGGCCAAGACCGCGGCCTCAGCCCGCCTGGCAACGCTCGGCAGGAACATCGACGCGATGACGGCCGCTTCTGTCTTCGTCACCGTACCCAGCGGGACCAGTCTCCGCGACACCTGGGACAGCGCCGACCTCCAGTGGCGACGGCAACTCCTGGACCTCGTCGTGGACCGGGTCTGGATAGACCCGGTCCCGGTCGGACTGAAGCAGACGCGATTCAAGCAGTGGGTCTTCAATCCGAAGTACGTTCGGATTCAGTGGAAAGCCTAGCCGCGGACCTTTCTGCCTCGTCGAACCGAGCCATCATTGCTGCTTGATCTCTTGCCGCTTCCTTGAGATAAGCCGCTTCCAGCGACTCCGCACTCGTCTTCTTGACTAGGCGATCCTTTTTGTACAGATCTTTCATCATGTCCATCAACGCGAACTCCGACTCATCCTCTAAGAAAACAGAATGATGGAGGAAGATCTTCGCAAACCTTAGATTATGGTCTACTACCCACTTCGCCCCGGTATCCTCTTCGTCGAAACGGAGGATGCCCCGGTCAATCATCAATTCGAAAACCCACAGCATATTACGGACCGACCGGCGTAGGTAGGCAATCTCTAGTTCGTGGTCAAGAACAAGTGGTTCGATGGCCTTAATCTTGCGGCCCTCGTCCTCGCTCGTACCCGCGAAAATCGCGTATTGGTGCTTCAGATTGCCTTGCTTCTTCCACTTGGCAGCGTCGGCGAAAAGACGACGAGCTAGAACCCGCATGGCGCGCCGCTCCCAGCGCCGAATAGTGTCGTCGCTGAGCGGATTTACGGACTCGACAGTCTCTTTCATGGCAGTACGTCTGCGCGACAGAGCCGCGCCATTGTGATCAATAGCCAACGCAAATCGCAGCGCTCGAACGTACTTGTCGTCATCCATTCGGTCTAGTTCTCGAGTGACCCGAGACATCAAGTAGCGCGGATCATCATTCTCATACGCCCGTTCGATATTGCGACCAAGGGCAGACATGCGAACTTCCGACATGCCCTCTTCCTGAATGAGTTCAAGCAGGTCGTCCTCGATGTCGTCGGCCGTGAACTCCAGGTTGTCATCGTCCATGTGTCCATCTTAGACGCCGAATCTCAGTTTGCAACCCTGGTGCAACCTGAGTCTTGCCAGCTCGATCCGATGCTGGTACGGTCTGAGCCAGGGCTTGCTACGAGGAGGCTGATGGGCCAACTGAGAACGGCAGGCAGAGGGAGGCCAACTTGAACGACTTCATGCACCGGTTCCACGCGCTCAGAGCCGCTGGGGACAGGCAGGAGGACCCGCCCGGTTTAGCCATGCTTGAGAAGATCGCCGGCCACCGCGTGCTGGACAGCGAAGCAAGCGTCCAGGGTCACTACCGCCGCACCCGAGAGATTCACCGGGACGCCGCTGGCAACGTTGTTCGCGACATCGAAGTGATCGATGAGCTCGTTGCCCCACACATCCGCATCACCACGCAGAACTACGAGTGAAAGAGAGATCATCTTGACCCCAGACATCGCAGCAGGCGGCTTGATCCTGCTCTTCATCCTCATCGTCGTCGCCAGCATCACCGGTTTCGGTGCCTTCTTGATCGTGAAGGCACACGGAGCAGCAACTCGCTTCGACCGCAACCGAGCCATCGAGCGGGAGCTGATCGATGGAGTCCGTGACGCTGCTGCTCAGCAGAAGGCGGCCGAGAAGCTGCTCCCGAAGTTGAAGCGAGACGGTCGGCTCTAAGTGCGTCGAGCCTGGAGCGCACTGTTCTTCCTCGTGGTGGCGGCGATCCTGCTTCAGGTCGCCGCCGCCGCGGTGGAGCCGTTCCTTCCGCTTCTCGGCGGGGCAATCGCGGTCTTGATCATCGTTGTCGCGATCTTCGGCACGATCAAGCTGATCAGGATATTCACGCGAAACTATTGACGATTCTTAGGAGTGGTCGCACAGTGATGGGCAGCAACTATGCTGCCCATCACTGTTTCCACTCTCGTTCTTCTCGCTTCTACTTCAATGGTGGTGTCTACCGTAATGTCTAAACGTCAGCGCAATCTCGATGCGGCTCGTGTCGCCTTCACAATCACATACCCGTCCGGAGTGAACGAGGACTCCATCGCGGCCTGGCTCGAGACCCTGGCGGGGTCGCTTCGGAGCAGGTGGCTCGACCCCACCCCGTCGATCGTCTTCGAGACTCGAGCGACAGACAAGGGGATCGTCTTCAACTTGACGGTTCCCTCGAACGCAGCGGACCACGTCGAGTCTCAGCTTCGAGCAAAAATCCCGGGGATCAACCTCACCCGGATTGAGAGGGCGGCACAGTCCTTCGACGCCGCGGTCGAGATCGGCATGCGCTCGCCCTCGCGTCAGCTCAACGTGTCAAACCCCAAGAACCTCTCGACCTCAATCCTCGCGAGCATCCAGGCGCTCCTCCTCGGAGAGCAAGTAGTAGTGCAGTGGGTCATCTCAGCCGCACCACGCGCTCCGATGCCTGCCAAAGACGGAGCGCGCCGGTCGAACGAAGCCTCGATCAAACAGGTGATCGCTGGGGCTCAGGAGGCCGGCAACGACGAGCTCGAAGACCGACGCAAGAAGCTCGGTGGTGTCAACTACCTCGCGATCGGACGCATCGGGGCGAGCGCTCCGTCAGTCCCCCGCGCACAACAGCTGGTCGCGAACACCTTCGCCTCCATGTCGTCCACGTCCACGCACGCGAACCATCTGACGAAGCGGAACGGGAACGCTTCAGTCATCGGCGATCAGATCAACCGAGCTGCGACGCCTCCGATCTTCCCAGCGCAGGTGACAGTCGGTGAGCTCGTCGGGCTCGCCGCCTGGCCCATCATGGACCCGTTCATCTCGGGTCTCCCGCTGGGCGGAGTGCGCCTCATCGCCGCAGGAGAGCACGTCTCCCGCGAAGGCCTCGTCATCGGAACCAGCAACTTCCCCGGTCACGGACGCCCCATCGCCATCGACTGGCCGTACACCGTGCACCACACCTACGTCGGTGGGCAGAGCGGGACTGGCAAGACCAGCCTCCTCGCGGAGATGGCCAGGCAGTTCATGGAGCACGGGAACGGTGTGTTCTGTGTAGATATGAACAACAGCGGCTCCGCGGAGACTCTGGCGAACCGGATCCTCGACTTCATACCCGCCAACCGCATCGACGACACGATCATCATCCGGCCCGCCTTCAACACCGGTGCCGCGGTGGGCTTCAACCTGCTCGATCAAGGGAACCCCGAAACGGTGGCGCGTGACATCGAAGCACTGATGACCGCGCTGTACAACGACGTGCAGGGAGTAAACCTTCGCAAGCTTCTCTTCCACGGCATCCAGACCCTCGTTGAGGCGGGTGGCTACACGTTGAACGACCTACCCTTCCTAGTCGCTCCTGATTCACCAGAAGAGGAGGCCTGGGCGTCGTCCCTCATGGACAACGTCCGCGATGCTGACCTAAAGCGCTTCTGGGCGCTCTGGAAAAGCAAAGACAAGAGGCTGCGTACGAACGAAGCCGCTCCACTCCTCAACAGGTTCTGGCAACTCACCGCCCGTCCCGAGGCCCGCGACCTCTTCGGACAGACCCGTAGCTCGTTCACAATGGACGAGGCCGTCAACGGCAACAAGATCGTCGTCATTGACCTCGCGGGGATCTCGGACGACACGGCTCTTCCCATGGCAACACTGCTCATCAACGCGCTGTGGACCAGCGTGAATCGGAACCGCGCTGAAAAGCCGAACTACCTGTTCCTCGATGAGCTACAACTCACGGCGAAGCTGCCGGTGAACATCGACGACATGTTCAGAAGGGCCCGCCAGATGAACCTCGGGGTCAACGCGGCCACTCAGTACATGGAGACGATGGACCACCGCATCAAGGCCGCAATTCCAAACACGGTTCGAAACCGCATTATCTTCCGAAGCGGCAACTTCGAAGCGCGAATGTGGCGAGACGAAATGGATCGCAATCTCGTAGGCGAGTTTGATCTTCAGAATAACGAGCCGTATGAAGCCTTCGCCCAAATCTCGACCAAATCAGGAAGGCCGACCCCTGTGTCGATCCGAGCTATTACGCCAAGCCCTCCCACCGGCACCCGTCAGCACGTTCTCGAGCGAAGCCGGCGACTGTACCTGCGGTCGAGCGACGAGATCATGCGCGAGGGCATCGCCAGACGAACTGCCGCGCCGCCGAAGCGCAACAACAAGCCAGTCCCTGACATGGGGATCCGCGAGTGGAAGGACGACGAGGATGGACGACACTGAGCGCCTGATCGAGGACATCACCCGTAAGACGTACGAGCTGGAGTCGCTTGGTGACCGGCTGACGTCGGAGGCACGAGAGATGCGACGTGCGGCTGACCAGGTGCGGACCACCATCGTCCGCATCACCGGTGACGACGAACCGCTCGACTACAGCAGCGGCCTTCGGGACGTCCTTGACGCGATGACGAACGGGGTCGAGCGGGAAATCCAGTACCAGGTCGACCTGCTTCGCGACCTGGCCAGCTCCATCCAGTAATGACGAACGCCCCGCGCAACCACTGCGCGGGGCGTTTGTCGTGTCACGAGCTAGTGTGCGGCTTCGTACGCCTCGATCACCGTCGAGGGGATGCGACCGCGGTCTGAGATCGTGTGGCCGTTGGACTTCGCCCACTCGCGGATGGCCTGAAGCTCCTTCGGGTTGCTCTTCTTGGCAGACGAGTTGGACGGCGCGGAAGACGCGCCTGCGCGCCCGCCAGTCTTGCGGCCGGCGTCGATGAACGTCGCCAGCGCCGCGTGAAGCTGCTCGATGTTGCTGTCGTTCAGGTCGATCTCGTACGACACTCCTTCGAGAGCAAAGCGGACGGTTCCGCCCTTGCCATCTTCGATCGGGTTGCCGTCGAGGTCATCGACGAGTGTGAGCTTCTGAGCCATATCAGCCTCCGGGTAGTGAATGGTCGACCATGACTATACACAAATTCGCATTGAGAGCCGCCCTAGCGCGCTTGAATCGCCGAACGTCTCTAAGACCCACGTCTGCGCTTGCACAGGCTTCACCGCGCCCTGAGTGACCTTGCAGCGCACTTCTTCCCAACGTCTGACGGTTTGCTTAGACTGCGTTCATGGATTGGCGCGAGTCGAGGGACGCCCTACTGGCCGCCGTGCCACATCCTCCGGGGGATCTTCTAGACCAGCACGGGCCGGGTCTGTACGCATGGTGGGACCTGTCTGGAGCGCTGGCACCGTTCTGGCCGGCTGAGCTGCTCCCGGTCAAGACCGAACGTCCGATCTACATTGGTTTGGCCAGAACGACGCTGGCGCTGCACGCTTCGGAGATGCACCTGCGGTCAACGCGACGGTCAGCCCTGCGAAGGGCGCTCGTCGCGCTGCTCGTGGACGAGCTGGAGTTGAGGGACCAGATAGCCCCAGGACCGGGCCAGAAGTTTGGGCTGACGGAAGAGGGCGACTCGCTCCTCACCTTCTGGATGGCGAACAACTTGCACGTGACGTGGCACGAGACGTCGGATCCGAGGGCCGAGGAGCGGTCGATCGTAGGCGAACTTGCACCACCTCTAAACGACGCGTCCGTCCTCAATCTATTACTGCTAGTTGAAAGCTCAGCCAAAGATTCGAAGTAGCTCGCGGATGCCGACAACGAATTGGTCCGTAGTGGGCTCTCTCCAATCACCACGTCCTTGGACTGCAATCCAGTGTCCCTCTGGCTTCCAGTCTCTACGGAGCAGCCGTTTTTTACCGTGGATCTCATGTCCGGCGGTGCTACTGTCGATAGAAGATCGGTAGGCGGCAGAAATCCGGTAGGTACTCATTAGCACCCACCTTGCTATGCTTGCGAACTCATCGTTTCCACGCGTAGTGAAATACCAGCCCTCGCCGAGCTCTTCGCCCGTGAACGAAGGAGAGATCTTTCTACCCCTTCCATCCAGCAGGCGCTCCGTCGCGTAAACCTTTTGCGGTTTGATATCGGCGTCGATGATTGCGCGGATCGCGTCCGATGTCGCTGTTGATATCCCCTGGCGATCCGCAGCCAATGCGTGCTGGTCTGCTTCGAGACGCTTGCTCTCGAACTGATGCATGTGCTCCCGGTGTGCTCGCCAGTTGTCGAAGGTCATGGACCGCACTGTGCCATGAACCTGACCGAGACGCTAGGCGATAGCGGGAGCGGCGTCCTAGACGACCATGACCGTCGCGATGGTGCTCGTGATGGAGCGCGTCGTACTTGCGAGGTCCCACTGCACCGTCACGTCCGGCGACATGTCAGCCGTGGTGTCGAGCGTCGTCATGGCGCCGGCGTTGTCGATGTCCTGGAAGAACTTACTCGCGCCGATGGAGTACGAGGCCTCACCGCCAACGATCACCTTGCCAGCGGTGCCAACCTCTCGGACGACGATGAGGCAGTCGAAGGTGCAGGCCTTATTCGTCGCGCTCGCGAGCAGCGCGGACGTCACCACCGAGGCGACGACCACTCCCCCGAGCTTGACGCGGATGGTCAGCGATGACCCGACGAGGGGCGTTGAGTAGATCCCCTCGCCGTGGATGCGGATGCGCTTGCCCACGGTGAGCGCGTTGGCCTTGATCAGGTTCGAGCCGGCACCGGTGCCGAGCAGGCTGGTCTCCGCTGCGGTGTTGGTGATCGTCCGGTTGGCCGTCTGCGAGAAGATCAGGCTGTCGGCGTTCGGGTTGTACGTCATCAGACGACCCTCCACGCAGACGGGAACGCCTTCAGCGTCACGGCCGAGCCGGACGGCAGCGTGTAGGTGTTGGCCGTTGTCACGTTGCCGATCAGCTCGGCGCCGTTGCCCTTGATGGTCGCGGCGGCGGCGTTGATGTTGACGAACTCGTACATGCGGCCTTGGCAAGTCGCGAGGGCGGGCAGCGTCTGGGTTGCGGTGGTGTTCAGCTCGACTGAGCAGTAGGTGGCGTCGAGGGTGGTGGCGGCGGAGCGCTGGGTGACCTGCGTCGAGATCGTGCGCAGGTTGTTGTAGACGAAGATGCCCGGCGTATCCTCCGTGATCGTGACACCCGAGAAGTCGTTGTTGTCCACGTTTATAGATCCGGTGAAGCTGTTGAAGGCTGTGTTCCCGTTCTGAATTCGGATTGCAACAGTTCTCCCCGACAGGCCTGGGCCGAACTTGTTGCCGCGGATCGACGCCCGCGAAAAGGCGATGACGCCGTTTGGAGCGGCGGCGGCTAACGAAGCGATTTGTATGGCGTAGCGCGCCCCCACGTTCGAACTGTTCCATTGATAGAAGGTGTTGTCGTCGATCGACAGGTTGTTCATAGTCATCGTGTTGCCGCGGCAGATGAGCTGGATGTTTGATTGGTATGCGCTCCAAAAATGGTTTCCCTTGACGCTGACTCTTGCAAACTCCTCGACATAGCCACTATCTCCGTCTGAGTCACTGATTTTCAGGAACCCGTCCTTGAATACATTGTTACTCACGACGATGTCGCTGATAATGTGAGCGGTGTAAGGGTGAGCGCCTGCCACGATTGCCACATACGCGGAGCTTGTTGTCCCGGTCTTGGTGTCGATCGTATTACCGTCGAACACAATCGAATCAGATGTGAACGCGAGCGCTGGGTCCGCAAGATTCTCGTTACCACCAGCCGAGGCGAGTTGGATGTCGCAGAAAAAGTCGTTGTCAGTGATGTGCACCTTCTTGCCTACGAAGTAGCCAGACTTGCTGAAGGGCCCGATGACCTTATTGTCCCGGAAGTAGAAGTGGGTATTGGCAGAAGGGTTTGCAACGTCGCCAACCCCGTATAGTTCGATCGGATTACCGTTGTTCGAGTTCATCCCGAGAGAACAGCCCTCGATGTGAATATTGTTGTAGCCTGCGAGCACGAGGATACTTCCACCATTGGCGTTAGCGCCAAGAGGGTTAGCGATATCAGCACAAGAGATAAAGACGTTCTTGCAACCGCCGCCGAAGGCGCTGTTGTTGCGCAGCTCGATTCCGTAGTTTGTGAAATTGCGGATCGTTACGTTGTCGATCGTGTGATTCGCGCCCTGCACCGTAATCCCGTTGTAACGAGCCCCCGATGTTCTACGCCCGTTCAGCTCGACCGTCAGGTTTATTACTTCGCAGCTATAGCCCGCGATTGTGATGCCATTATTGAACAGCGAGACACCCGTCATCGACTCGCCCCGAAGAGTTACAAAGTTCTGTAGGACCACGGGGTTGTTGTTGAAATAAGAGCCGTTCGGCAGGTAGATGGTCCCCCCGCTGTTGGCGGCTGCGGTCGCGGCGTTCGCGAGAGCGGTCGTGTCGTTAGTCCCGTAGATCAACTGCGCGCCAGTCACGGACGTCGATGCGGCAGCCGAAAGTGTCACCTGCGTCGCGGACTGGACGGACAGGATGGTCGTCAGCAGCGGGTACGCAGTAGAGCCAGCTCCGTAGACGGAGACGCCCTTGCCTACGTCCGCTGCGCTGAAGCTTGCTGACGAGGACGCCATCACCGCAGATCCGCTGGTCATGGAGACGTCCGTGAGCAGTCGGGCGTCCCCTACCGCGCCGAACCGTTTGACGTTGATTAGGATGAGTTCTTGCTTGAGGTCGAGCGCGCTCTGAACCGCCGAAGAGATGGGTTTTGACAGATCAGACGTGTTGTCGACGCTCCCCAGACCGACGTGGGCCTTCGTGATGCCCGTAGGCGTGCCGGTGAACGCTGGTGAGGCAAGAGGAGCCTTCGCGTCCAACGCTGTCTGTAACCCGACCACCGTCGCCACCGCCTGGGTGCCGGTGTGCGTCGTGCGATCACGGAGGCTCGCGTCGGCGGCGTTGGCCGTAGCTCCCGAAACGATCCCGGCGAGTTTCGTCTTCTCGGCCCCGGTGTAATCGTTACTACTCAGCGCGAGCCCATCCACCTTGTCGACCTTCGTCGCAAGCGCGCTGCTCGTCGCTGTCGGTATCGGCTTGTCGAGATCGCTCGTGTTGTCCACGTTGCCGAGCTCCACGTCACCCTTGGTCAGGCTGACGAACTCGGTGTCGTAGTTGGCGGAGGACCGCTTCCTCAGGAACTGGCCGGTGCTTCCGCCCTTCGCCACACCGGGACCAGCTGGCCCCGTGGCGACGGCTGAGCTGGAGAGGGTGGTCGTGCGTACCTGCGGATCTCCCTTCGGCGGGGTGACCTGGACGACGTTGCCCTTGAGACGAACGCTGGTGACCTTGCCGGTCGAGCTGACGACGCGGACGTACCAGTTGTACTGACCGAGCGGGATCAGAGATGAATTCGGCACGGACGGCTGCGAGCTGAGCACGAACTCGAGGGTGCGGGCGTCGGCCGCGAGGCTGGTCAGCTCTGCTGTCATGAGGGCGGCAGGGTCAGCGACGGTGTCGGCTGGCGCTGCCATCTTCGGCACAACGTAGAAGTACGCACGGGCGCTCGTGAGATCACCGAACAGCGACGTGACCGGCACGCGGATGGTTTGGTCGTCCCCCCTGGTGATCTCTCCGAGCCTGTTCATTACAGTTCCTTGTTCTTTGGTGCGATGTAGACGCCGATGAACCCGATTCCTGCCGCTACCAGGATCGTAATCGCTGCGTTCAGCTCGTCCCCGAGGACGATGCCGTACTTTGCGAGTAGCGCCACGAGTACCGCGACGATTGCTCCTGCTAATGCTTTACTTGTTGTCATATAATCTCCTTTACTTGATGTCTAACGCGGCCTTGATGGCCGCCAGTTTTTTGTCCGCACCCGCGCCGCTTTGAGCGCTCTGTGCCTCGTCGAGCTTGTCGCGAAGTGCACCGGCCAGGTTCTTGTAGAGCAGCCACTTTGGCTTGCCCGTGTAGTAGCCGAGAGCCGCCTTGTCGTCCGCCCACGGCGCGAGTCGAGCGAACGCATCCTTCACCTCGTCAGCACTAGGGACGGTGGTACCAAGGATGTCGCCCTGCAGTTGCCGCACGTCGTTGCCGACGTAATACGGCACCTGGTCTTTGTTTGGAACTGCGTCTGCGTAGCGCGAGAACACGTCCCTCACCTGTGCTTCACTGGGTTTGATCATTTCTTCTCCTTTCGCTCTTAGGAAGCCGAGTAGCCCGGGTGCGAACATCGTGTTGATGCTGACCCTCAAGCTGCCGCCGAAGTTTTGATTGAGCAGCCGCCCGTTGTGCCGGATGCCGATGTGGCCCTCCGGCCCTGTCCATGAACCCGGATCGTCTCCCCAGACCGGGATGTCACCGTCGCGCTCCTGGCCGGCCGGAACCCGGTCAAAGTGCGCGAGCACCGCCGGGTTGGACCAGTAGTCGACAGCGTTACCCCACACCGCGGTTTTGATGCCAAGTACCGCCTCCATGTAGAGGCGGACATACGAGACGCACTGGCCCTTGTAGGTGCCGGTGCCGGGGTTGCCGTAGGACCCGCCGATCGGATACGCGGCCAGGAACTGTTCAAGCGTCATGAGCGTGGCTCCTTCGGCTTGAGGTCTAGCGCGTGGAACATCAAAAGCAGGGCAAAGATGCTCGAGGTCAGGCCAGACCACTCGGGTGAGAGCGGCGCGACAAAGTTCCACACCACCAGGATCGAGACGAGGGTGGTGGCTGCGGTGAGCCACCGGTAGCCCTTCGTCCAGGCGTTCACGGCGGCGAAGAGGTACGGGATGAGCCGTAGGAGTGCGACGACTGCGAACGTAATCATTGGGAGACCCCCGCCCATACGGTGAGAGCAGTTGCGACTGCAGCCGCGACGAGCGCCACCGCACCGACAAGCTCCTTCGATTGAAACCATCTTGTTGGAGTCATCACCTGCACGGTTGTCGCGTTCGGTGCGTTAATTTGTTGAGGCTGGCCGGGGTTGTCGCGCTGGTGCTGGGCGACGGCAATAAGCCCAGTCTTCCACTCCTCGATAGTATTCACCCTGCCGTTAGTCTTGATTGCTTGCTTTTCGACGGCCTGTAGCGTGCTGTTCATTTGCACCAGGATCAGCATGATGTCGTTGTTGGTGGGGTCTTTTGGAATGACGAAGTCTGCCATTAGGCCACCTCGTACGTAGCGGCGATCATCAGTTGGTCCCCGGCGGCCCACGTCATCGGCACTGAAGACGTGATGCTGGCGAAATTCGCGTACGCGGCACCCGCCCCGAAGACGCCGAGCTGGAGCTTGCTGGTGCTGGCGGTGTCGTTGATGCGCACTACGCCGTAGTAGGAAGCCGTGCCCGCGTCCTCGATGCTGAGGTTCCCGATCTGCTGGCGAACGTTGTAGGTCGGGCTGTATTCGAGTGGGGCCGTGAACGAAAGTCCGCTCGACGGAGTGAACGAGCTGGTGGTACCGAAGATGAGCTTGCCCCTGATGTGCACCGTCTTCCCGATGACGACGAATCTGAAGTCGACGGTCGCGTTGCCGATCGTGAGGTCGGTCCACGTTGGGGTCCAGGAGCGCCAAGCATCGGTGAGAGTCGTGTTCCGCTGGTCGCTCACAGCAGTGACGGCACCTGCGCTGGTGGTGACCTTCGAGACCAGGACGTTGTTGGCCGGCGTCGCTGGTCGTGCCGCACCGAGCGCCTGAGGGTTGTACTGCACGTTTCCGGTGTTGTCCACGTAGATGTAGGTGTCGCGCGAGGCGGCGAAGCCGTACGACGCGACGGCAGGCACCGGCAGGCGTTTCCCCGCCACGTACGCCACACCGCTGGTCATGGTCCCGTTCAGGCCGGACGTCTGCGACCAGATCAGGCCGGACGAGACGATGTTGCCGACAGTCTCGCTCTGCCGGGTCTCCGGGTTCGAGTTCGTGTCTGCTGCGGCCGCAGTCAGGGTGCCTGCGCTGATCTTCGAGCCGCTGAGGGCAGAGATATTCGCGTCGTCGAGGTTGCCGTTGACGGCAGCCGCGATCGCGTTTGGTCCCTGGTTGATCAGGGTGTCAGTGAGCTCGTCATTCGGATTAGCTTGTGGGACGGTTACTACACCCATTTTGTCTATCTCAGTGCGACCCGTCCTAGTTACTACTAGAATACCAAGTTGTGCTGATGCGGTAAAGACTAAAGCGCTGGAGTAGCTGCACTGCCGCCATAAAGCATTGTATTTTGCTGAGCCGCTGCAATGCGTGCACGCAGTCCTGCGAGCTTTGCCCGCGCCTGCTCGGGGCTATCAGTTATCTGAGGGAGTGTCTTGATGATGCCCTTGAGTTCAGTCTCAGACGGGGCGTCCGTCTTGCCCAACGCTTGCAGGATGACCGGCACGTAGCTCTGAAGCTCGTCGTTGTAGAGCTTTGCAGAGCCGTTCAGACCAAAGTCCCCGAGCGTGTTCGCTACGCGTCCACCGAATACGCCGGAGCCGCCTCCTGCGTCTGAAAGTCGGGTCTCAAGCTGCTGGAGCGCGGTCTCTGCGTTGCCCGCAGCGATGAGGTTCTTCTGCTGGACGCTGTTCAGTTCCGCGCCTGCTCCTTGCGATTCGAACTCGGTCGAGAGCGCATACATGTCCTTCAGGACGTCCGCGCTGGCAGAGTCGCCAGCGGCCAGAGCCTGCATCAGTGCTTGTCCAAGCTCCTGCGACGAGTAGCCGGTGGGGTTGGTCTGAGCAGCATCTGGCGTCGTGCCGGCTGCCAACCCTCCGCCGAGCTGGCTAGAGGCCAGGGCTGTCTCAAGCGACGGGTCTGCTGCAGCGTCTTCGGATCCGGTGATTAACCGACCCGCGAGCTGACGGCCAGCGAGCGGTAGAGCGCCCTGACCTGGCGTCGGCGCAGCTCGAAGCGCACCGCCAGAAAGCTGGCTCGCTGAGCGGAGGGTGTTCCCGGCAACGTTGGCTACCGGGTTCTTGACCACGTTCGTCACAGCCTCGCCGATCATGCTCTTGACACCTCCAGCGTTGAACGCGTTCCCGACACGTCCGCCGGCAGTCAGCGAGTTGCTCTCGCCCTCGTCGATGATCTTGCCCACCCGGACGAACGGAGCCATCGAGCCCCGTAGGTCGCCAACAGTCTTGGCACCCATGACGTTCTGGTCCACGTACTTCGCCCACTGCGGGTTGTTGGGCTGAAGGTCGAGTAGCTGGGATCTCAGTGCTGGTGTCAGGGTGTTCGATAATTGCTTGTTTGCACCCGCACCCGTGTAGAGCGCATCCTCCAGCTCGTCTCGGACCAGTTTGAGGACAGCTGCTTGGTCGGCCCGCTCTGGGGTCGACAGACGGTAATTGTCACCCTTGCCGGTGAGGTCGGCCGCTCGCTTCTCGAGCGCGCGCATGGTTGACAGCACCTCCGTGGGGTTGAACTCAGTTGCCACCGAGCCCTTAGCGCCGCCTCGTAGCTTGTTCATCTGCGCGGTGAACACCGCCTGGACCGACTTGCGGTCCTTCTCAACGAGGCCGTAGTTCTCTACGGCGTCGGTGAAGACCTGCTGGACGCGGTCGATGTTGACTCCACCTGCGCGTCCGACGGAGTCAGACACTGCCTTGGTGATGAGGCCGTCTGAGCCCGTGACCGCTGCCGCGAGCCGTTCGGCGTCGACCGGCTTCGTGATGCCCGCGTCAGCGAGTGTGGCGATGGTGCCCGCTGGGTCAGTGGAGCGAGCGAACGGCTTGCTGATGGTTCCGTACTGCGAGAGCAGGGCCTTGTTGCCAGCGTTCTTGAGCCGACCACCCACTGAGGTGACCGATGGAGCGGCTGAGGTCCCTGCTGCAACAGTGCCGCCGACCGCTGTGCCGGTGAGGTTCCCACCAAAGAGACGCTCGGCGGTCAGACCAGCCTGGTCATCGAAGCGACCGCTCGCCACGCCCTTGCGAACGGCACCTTTGCCGATGGTCTGGATCCCTGCCTCTTGGACGAGCTGACCCGCCGACTTGGAGCCGAGACCAGTGCCTACCTTGACGCCAGCACGAGCCAGCTTGAGGCCTGCACCAATCGGGAGCGATGTCGCACCGCCAATGAGCCCTTCCTTCAGGACGTTCTTGCCGAGGTCGTCACCGGTAATCGCGTTCTCCGCGAGTTCACCACCGGCTGATCCGATGCCACCACCGAGGAGTGCCCCGACGAGTCCACCGACGGCTGTACCGACGACTGGGACGACCGAGCCGAGGGCTGCACCTCCCGCTGCGCCCGCGAGCGCGCCGCCGATCCCGCCTCCGGTACTGATCTGGTCAAGGAGGAAGCCCTTCTTCTTCTTGGCTGCCGGAGCTGGCGTTGCCTTGAAGTCGAACGCTGGTCTGCTGAAGCCGTTGTCCATTACACCGCTCCTAATAGTTGAGGGAACTGCGTACGAAGGACGTTGAGGGTGGTCGGATCGTTCGGACGTGCTTTCAGTTGGTTGTAGGCGTACTGAGCCGACTTGTCACCCTGTGAGCCCATCTCGTACAAGATGTTGCCGATGCTCTGCTTCGTCTGAGCCGCGTACTGCGCCGCGGTGATCGGGGCGCCGTTCGAGCCCGTGAATGCGAAACCGCCCGCCTTGTTGCGCGAGACGGATGGCTGTGACCCGCCTTGACCTGCCTGGGCTTGACCGCCGAGGTAGCGGGAGATGTCTGCGACCGGAGAGGTGGCCGCTGCGCGAGCCGCGGCTGCCTGCCGCTCCTGCGCAGCCAGGTTCTCGTTGAACTGGCGGGTTTGCTCCGCGAACTGGCGCTCCTGTAGGTCACGCGCCGTCTCGCCCTCGTAGATCGACTGCGCTTGACTCCGCTTGTCACGAGCCAGCTGCTGTAGCGACTCCTGGAGGGTCAGCTCCTTTTGCGCTCCGGACGACTTCAGGTTGGCGATGGCCGGCGCGTAGTCCGTCGCGGCGTACTGGGCCTGCTCCCCCACTGGGATGCCCGAGAAACCGAGCCCACGGCGGCGTGAGGCGTCCAGGATGTTGGTGTTGGCCTGGGCCAGCTTCGCGTCGGCCTGCGCGACACCCGCTTCAGTCTCACCCGGGATGGCGTTGAGACGAGTATTGATGATGCTTTCACTACCCGAGTAGCTTGGGTTCAATTCCGAGAGGATCTGGTCGAGGCTTCTGGCCATGAATAAGTTCTCGCGCGGCTCGTCCTAGTTGCTTTTAGAATAACACGCAGCAAGTGGAGTTTAAATAGGTCAGATTCCTGACTCTTGAAAGATCAGATACTTGTAGCTCCAGACGAGGTCGTCGAGACCGTCGTTCAAGCTTGAGACGTTCGAGAGGTCTATGTAGAGGTTCGTCGAGTCCGCGCGCGCCGACGAGAAGATCATCTCTCCTGTTGGTCCGAGGTGGACATACGACGGTAAATTCGAGAGGCCTGGGTATGTGTAGTACAGCCCGCTTGGGTTCTGCACGTAGACCATGAACGCAGGGATCGTCGGCTGCCCGTGCGGGATGACCCGCGTCACGACGCCCATGGTCGGCCAGCTCGCTGGTGGGCTCATGGTCACAGTGCCGGTCTTCACGATTTTCATTACGTTCTGCGAGGAGTCGAAGATCAGATCGTCCCCCGTGTCTGTCTCGGCGTTCTTCCCGTCCCTCGCCACCTTGAGGACGGGCTTGCCGCTCTCGGTGATTGCCATGTAGATCGAAGGCGTGCCCTGCTCGTCGTTCAGCACCAAGCCGAACTCCCCGTTTGGAAGACGGCCTACGTTCATCTTGTCGTCGTCGTTCTTACGGTAGGTGAGCCCAAGCGTCTCTTCACTGGTCTTGCCGATCAGCAGCTTGTCAGGGCTGTTCTGTCCGCCAAAGGTCTTGAGGTTCGTCTCAGCGTCGAGCTTCGCGAAGTTGCGATTGACCTGCGCAACGATCGCGGCCTGCGACGATGACGAGTTGATCTGGTTGAAGTTGTTGGCCATCAGTTCAGCCTCTGCGTTTCGATCGTCAGCACTTCACTGTCCAGCTCGACGGGTTCGCGCGCGGCGACGTGGCGGTAGCGGCGCTGGATCCGTTTGAAGGTCCCGGGGATGGTGAGCCTCGGCTCGACCATGCGCTGGCCGGCCAGACGGACACCGGTGTTGAGTCTGAGCCCGGTGTTCAGTCGAGCCCCGCTGCCGGAGACGTCGACGGACGAGTACGAGGGTGCGCCCGCGAAGTCCTTGTCGTAGCCCACCTCGACGGCGTAGGAGCCGGTGACCGAGGGGAACTGCGGGTAGTGCTTCGGTGCCCGCTTGCTGGAGGCGGGAGTGTCGAAGTGGTTGTAGGCGGTCCTGAGCTCGTACTGAAGCTGGTCACCCAGGTTGTGGTGGTCGTTGGTCGCCAGCTCGCCGTAGTAGATCGCTGCCACGCGGTTGCTCGCCTGGAGGAACACGTCGTCCTGCGCGTAGCGGCTGAACGTCCGGCCGATCGGGGTACCTAAGTCGAGCGCTTCGAAGCAGTTGAGCAGGAGGTTGTAGACGAAGCATCTGGTGGTCGCTGCCGCTCCCTGCGGCCCGTGGAAGATGTAGAGGCGGTTGCGGTACAGCTCCAACTGGATGGTGCTCTTGTTTGGGATCGCCAGGTAGTCCTCCAGGAACGACTCCGCCAGGTTGCGGCTCTCGGTCCCGTTGAACATGTGCACGCCCTCCTCGTCAGCGTGGAAGATGTAGTTCGCGTCGAAGACCACCGACTCCTGCGAGAAGGTCCCACGTTGGTCGGGCGCCTCGTCGAGGTTGAACGTGTCGTTGTCGGACCCGTTGAGCTGGAACTTGTTGCGCTTCGCGAACAGGTAGAGCACGCCGTTCAGCTTGGCGAAGGCGGTCAGGCCGTCGTAGCTCTTCGGAGCGGGAACATAGATGAAGTCAGTGCTGGTGTAGCGGTCGTACTCCGCGAAGTTGGAGTAGAAGATCCTCGTACGGTCCTCGACGTCGTTGAAGAAGAGCAGTCCCTTGTGCTCGATGATGAGGTCTGGCGTGTAGGGCGCAGCAGTGATCTGCGTCCACTCGTTGAAGTCGTACTTCCAAGGCTTCTCGAGGCCATTCACCCAGTACGTTGCGTCCTGGACCATCTGGGTCCGGACGTGGGTCGCAGGCTGGCTGAAACCCGACCTCACGACCGCCGTAGAGCCCGTTGTGTCGTTGACGGAGTAGACCGAGCCGCCGGCCGAGAACAGGGTGACCTTCTGGCCGTTCGATCGGTAGGCACGCGGGAGCCCCTTCACTCCCCCAGCGGGCGATGAGTGCACCGCGACGTTGGCGGCGACGGAAGTGGTCGACCAGGCTTCACCGGCGGTCGCGCTCGACAGTGCCGTTGCAGCTGAGCCGGTGGTGCTGACCTCGTACTCCCCTACGTTCGCTGACTGACCGCGGATGGTCACCCAGAAGACGGTCGAGTTACTGATGTCGGGAGCAGCCGCGAAGCGGACCGTTCGGTAGGACCACGAGCTGGACACGTCGGCAGCTCGGATCGAGCTACGGGCGAGCACAGCCCCTGGGACTCCCCCTGCGTCGGCACACAGCTCGACGAGGACGGTGCCTCGGCTGGTTGCCGTCGAGCGGATGCGAACGTCAGCGCGGGTGATGCGCTCGGTCTTGGTGCTTGTGAGCTTCTGAGACAGCGCCTGCGAGCCGCTGACCGTCAGGACGGATGCTGAAGCAGTCGACGAGACGTACGCGTTCAGCGCCTCTCCTACGGGCACCGAGTAGTGATCCAGACCACGGCGGGTCTGGTAGCGACCGATCTTGACGAAGCGGGCGTCGTAGGCAGCGGCCAACTCGGTGACCTTCATGTCGTCGTTGTCCTTGTACGTGTTCACGCCGTCCTTGAAGCTGATCGCCCTCGTCTGCCCCTTCGCGGATGAGAGCGGTGGGATCGCAGTGCGGTAGCCGAAGCGCGATTTAACCACGTCGTCCTCGTAGCGATGCCTTGCCGACACGTAGCTGACGGAGCCCGTACCGCTGAAGCATGTCCTCCGCGAGGTCCTCGACCCTGCGGTCGTGCAGAGCAGCCACGTCGAAGTTCTCCCGGTAGCGCTCAACGCCGGCCAGCCCGCCCTCGACGAGGAGGTTGCCGAACTCCTCGGGGATGAGGGGCGCGCTGTCGTCACTGAGACGAGGAGCGGCGACGCGGTAGCGCAGCCAGATCGTGTAGTCAGTGTCGAGTGGTCGGTCCCAGTACAGCTCGCCGCCGTAGTCGGTGTAGGTCGAGGGGCGGCCGACTGGGTTCGTGTCAGGGACTGGGTTTCGCTCGAAGAACTCGGTTGGCTCGATGAACTCAGGGTGACTCAGGCTGGCAGCTTGGTCAGCACGGCTCAGGACGAGCTGCAGGATCTCCTGGTGGCCGCTGTCGTACGCGAAGGTGGTTGAGTCGGCGTAGAGCGTCTCGACAAGCCGGGCCTCGGTGAACGGGAAGCGGTGGCGGTTCAGCACCTCGTCCTGCGTGTCCTGGAGATACCCACGCACGAGGTCACGACTGAACGACGAGTCTTTCGCTCGAGCGATTACTTTGTCGATGAGTGAGGACACGTTGTAGTCGGTCATGTTGTACCCGCGACTCGTCCTAGTTGCACCTAGAATAACAAATTGCCGTGCGACTGCCTAGGTGTCGTGTACGATGCGCTCATGCCTGAGACGTCAGAACCGGTCCGGAGATGGCTCCCTCCAATTGTGGTAAGCGTCGTCGTCGGAGCCGTTGTTGGCCTCGGCGTGAATCTCGTGCAGACCGGTATCGAGAACGACAACGTCCGACAGAACGAGGTCGACAACTTCCTGCGCGCCGAGCGGATTCGAGCGTACTCCGACTTCGGCAAGGCGTTAGAGGCGCAATCAACTCTCGTAAACGACGTCCTCTTTGACGTATATGGCGACGATGAGTACTTGCCCGGTGAGGCCGTGAGAGACCAGCTACGCATCGAAGACGGAACCAAAGGTGTCGCGTCCGCAATAGCGTCCGTTCAAATTCTTGGATCGAACCGTGCCGTCATCGCCGCTGAAGACGCTCTAAAAGCGCAGAAAGAAGCGTTCTACTCGATGAACGCGGCGCTGCTTGACGCCATCGGCCCAGAGCCGAGTATCAAGATTGGTGAAGACAGCTGGGTCGTCGGCTATGCCGCGGCTCTCGGATGTCGAACTGGTCGTTCAACGGCCGAGTTCACCCGACTAGTGCGGCTGGACCTGGGTGCAGAGCCAGCCCCGTCTTCGACAGATACGGTTCAGTGCACAGAGATTAGCTACTACGCAAAAGACATTGGGCAAGTGGTTCCTTAAATAAAAGAGCGACCTGCTACGGTCGCTCTCTTTGAGGAGTGGTGTGTCCTACTTCTTCGTGGATGCTTTCTTCGCAGTAGGGTCTGTCTCACCCGTTCCGTGCGTTGCTCCGATCAGTTCCGCCTCAGGCGTGTCCTGGTACTTCAGCTCGGCCGCGTTGATCGCGTCCTCCTTCGCACGGTGCGCGTCAAAGCGCTCGTCGTCGTTCAGACGTCGAAGCGTCAGCTCTTCAGCTTCTTTCTTGATCTGATCAAGGTAAGAGTTCTCTTTAGCCATGGTTGATCCTCTCAGCTACTAAGCCGCAACGCGGTGAGTAGCGATCGCGTTAATTTTGGTAGTGAGTACGAATGCGTCGTAAACGATGCGTCCTTCAAGCAACCAGCCGTTGTAGCCGGGTGCGTTCTTGTGAGTGATGTAGTCCGTGAGGACCATCGGGCTCACCATCGCGTCGGGGTGGGTGATGATGAGGTCCGTGTTCGTCGGCATGTAAGTGCCTGGAACGACCACAACGTCCACGCCGTCAACCTGGCCCAGAGAGCCGGTCTTGCGGTCTTTGTAGGCGTCGTCGCTCGCGAGAACGAAGTTGCCTTGCTTCAAAAAGTTGTAGTACGTAGCAGTCATGAACGCGACACGTCCGGTCGTTGGCACGATGTCATCAGTGATGTCAGCGTTCAGCGTCAGGAAGTTGTTGTACGCGTTCGCAGCAGTCGTCGCACCAGGGGTGACGAGCGTGCTCTTGCCGTTCGCTACGGCAGCGGCGCTCAGCGCAGCGAGGCGGTACGTATCGATCTCAGGCACGACCACTTCGCGGATCTGGCGCGCGAGCCACTGGCCGCTGGCCATCACACCTTGAGACTCGTCGTTGTTGCGGCGGTCGATGACGGTGCTGAATGCACGGTCACGGGCGAGTGTGAGCGCTTGCTTGGTAGTTCCAGCGTCGGTTGGTGTTCCGTATCGGTTCGCGCCTGTGCGGGCGTAGTTGCCGAGAGCGGTTGTGTCGACTGAGTAGATATTGACGGTTGTGACGCCGTCAAAGTCATAGTCTTGGTTTACAGCGCGTTCGGTCAGGTTGGTCTGACTAAACCGTTCAGCCACCTTCGGGCTGTATTTAATTGCGAGGTTTTGAGCCATTCATGTAGGTCCTGCTTAGGGTTTTTCGAATCCAGCGAGGAACGGGTCTCCTTTCGGTGGGGTTGCGGCCGTGGCTGCGCTGCCAGTAGGTGAAGTCGCTCGCTGCTTGTTCGCAAGCGTTTCGAGTGCCTCTTGACCACCTTGTCGCTTGATCGCGCCCGTATCGACGGGCTTCGCCGGTACTGCTAACGCGCGGAACTGATCGAGTGTCAGCCGGCCCTCGTTGAGGAGCGCTGCTGTCTCGGGGTTCGCTTCGGCGTACTTGCCCATGGCGGTGTCCTCTTCAGCGGTGACATTGGCTTCGACCTTCCATTGGTTGATCGTTGCCGCGTTCTGGAGCTGAATGGCTATCGCGTAGGCTTTCTGTGCCTCGGTAGCGTCGGGATCGACTGCTGCGGTGGTGTTGACTTGCTTGGCAAGCTCTGAGGCTTGCTGGGTAGACGAGTGCATCTTCTTCTCGATCTCGCGCCAGGACTTGGCGATTGCCTCTTGTCCCTCGGGAGTGCTCGGGTCGATGCCCTTCTTCTCTAGCCACGCCTTGTAGTCGAAGTCATCAGCGGGAGCCTCGGGCTCTTCGGCTGGTGTCTCTGGCTCGGGCGCTTCCGGCTCGTCGGTGTCATTTGGTGTTGGTTCTACGGGCGTCGTATCCGCCGCTGCTGGCTGCTCAACAGGTTGTGCCTCTGGGGCGCCTGGTTCCTGAGGAGTAGCAAGGGTTATGGGTTCATCCATGTAACCGTCTCCATGCTTACTTCACCCCTCTCTATTGGTGGAGAGGTGCTGCGGGAGCACGAGCTAAGTAACCAGGACGAATTGCTTACTTTGTATTGGGCTCGTACTGCCCCAGCACACCTACACGATCGGCTCGGGTGTCTCCCTCCCCCGCACGGCAGCCTTCAGCCGCTCCAGGAGCGTTGGGTCGGCCAGCACGTTGCGGCTGGTCGTGAAGTAGTCGATCTCGGACTGCACGGTCGCCGCCTTCGTGGCCGCGTGCGCGCGGTACGAGTCATTCAGCTCCGTGTTCATGGCGATCTCGATGTGCCGCTTGCGTGACGCCTCCAGGCGAGCCAGGTAGTGCTGGCCAAAGCGGGAGCTAGCGAACGCCGTTGCGTCCGTTGCCAGGTCAAGACCGCTGTACTCAGACACCGGGGACTCCTACGGGCGCAGGAGCGCCGCCGAGGGCAGCGGGATCAGTGGGTAGGCCGGCCAGCGCTGGGTCCGGCGCGATGATGGCTTCGATGTCTTCCTTGTCCATTTTGAACATCTTCGGGTAGAAGCGCTTCTTCGCCTCGACGAGGTTGTTCGTCGGGTCCTCGATGACGGCCTGGTAGGTCTCGCGAGCCTCCTTGCGGCTCTCGGCCTGCTTGGACTCAGCGTCCACTTCGAGCGTAATCCGTGGCTTCCAGTCGCCTGCGATGTCGGCGGGGTCGAACACGGCGACGCCCTCCATGAGGTCGGGGTCGATGGCGGTCACGTCGAAGCCGTACTCGATGAGCACGTCAGCGCCGGTCTTCTTCGCCTCGGGTGCAGAGACGACCAGGGGCTCGGTGACGTACAGCTGGATCATCTTGAGGAGGATCCAGTACTTCCAGTACAGCGCGTCGCCGGTGAAGATGCGCGCCTTGCTCTCGATGCGTGCGCCGGTCTGCTGGAGCGCGGAGCCGACCTCGAACTTGGTGCGGTCCTTCTCGCTGAGCGTGCCGTTCGCAGCCTCCGAGATGGCTGTGGCCTCACGGATGCCGTTCTTGATGTCCACGCGGTTGTTGAACGAGTTCGGCGGGATGACGCCGGCAGGGATGTTGGCGAGCGAGCCAGGCTTGAACGGGTAGACCGTGCCTGGGTCGTCGTTGATCAGGTCGATGAAGTCGATGTAGTCCGGGTCCAGCTCACGCTGCATGGCGAGCTGCTTGATGATGGCGTCGCCCTCCATGTTGGTCATGTCGTTGAGGCGCTCCACCTCCTTGGCGATGGCGTTCAGCTCGCTGGAGGCGTAGAACAGGCTCTTCTTCCGGTAGTTCCGGTAGAAGTAGAACGGCACGATGCCCTTCGCCTCGGACTTCGCTCGAGCCTGCGCCTTGGCCAGTGCCTCAGGGTCATCGGCGGACGCGGCGTCGAGGTAGCGCTTGAGGAGCATCTGCTCGTGGCGCGCCTTGTACGGGTTCACGACGTCCTCGATGACGTCTCGGCGGTTCTTGATGGTGACCACGCGGTCCACGTCCCAGATCTCCAAGATCTCGTCCTGGTCGTCCTTGGCTGAGCTCAGCGTCGAGCCAGCGAACATCTCCTTGAGCTGCGCGTCGGACGGCTCGTCGTTCGCGGTCGTCGCGGTGGCCTCGACCGTCTTCTTGAAGCGCGGGACCAACTCGCCGTACGTCTTGCTCTTGGGATCGGTGTCAACGACCTCGTAGTCGTCCAGCGCTCCCTTGCGCACGAAGTAGCGGCGGCCGGCATAGTAGCCGTGCTGCTGGAGTTGCGCCGGGTTCTTCACCGTCGGGTCGACGATGGCGTCGCGCATTGCGAACGTCTCCTCGTGCGGGTGATCGATGTCCCAGATGAGCATGTTGGCGTCCATGCCGACCTTCAGCACCTCGCGGTAGCTGTCCTCCTGGTTGAGGTCCCACTGGTCGTCCTCGGCGTACTCGTCGATGAGCGCGTTGAGCGGCGCGATGTCCGTCTTGCGCATCGGATCGCCGGACGTGTAGTCGATGCGAATCTCAGCGTTGTTGAGCGCGCTGGTCATCGTCTCGATGGTGCTGAACGGGATTGGCACGAAGGTGTCGGTGGTCCCCACGTAGGAGGCGTGAACGCGCTCCTGGTCGTAGAGCTTGTTGTCCCGGTCCCACTTGTCATGCCAGTTGGCCTTCTGGTAGTCGTAGGAGTCTTTGTACCGCTTCAGATTCTTCTGAAGTACGGAGTCGCTAGAAGTGGTGTCGCTGCTATTGGTTTTGCGTTTCGCCATGTAGTGCCTTTATGCCCTTCAATATGAAGCAGCGCACGTCTTTTGTCCATAGCGATTTCACCAACCTCGGGGCCGTTGCTTGGCGCGAGCCACCCAGTCGGCGGTCTTGATGCGCGCTTCGCCGGCCGTGGGCTTCAGCGTCTCGTTGCCGTAGCGCGTGGCGTCCAGGAAGTGGTTCCAGAGGTCGATTGGCGTGTTGAAGATGCGCCCCTCCTTGTCCGTCATCCACATGTAGTTCCGGTACTCCTTGATACCGTTGGTCGAGCGCTTCGTGATGCTCACCCGCTGGTCTTGGAGCTTCTGGATGCCTTGGAGCACACTCCCCTGGCCTTTGTTGGCCGCGAGGACGTTGACGCCGTAGCTCTTCAGCTCGTCGATCGACTTCGGCTCGCTGCTGTCCGCCACGACGAGCGTGCGCGGCTGCGGCAGGTTCAGGAGGATGTCGGCGATCTGCTTGTTGCTGAGGCCCTTCTGGTACGTCTGCTCGTCGAGGATGATCCCGCCGTTGTAGCTGTAGATGTCCACGAGGGCCGTCGGGTCGTTGCTGTACCCGAAGTCCAGGCCGCGTCGCTCGAGGCGCGCTTCGTGTGGTACCTCATCGACGATCTGCCAGTCAGTGAAGACCTTGCCTTCCACCTCACCGAGTTGGCCAAGGCCGTACACTTGCCACCACGCCTTGTTGTTGCGGCGTGCTTCGATGCTCCCCACGATCTGCGGGTCGAGCGCTTCGTTGTCGACGTAGGTCAGCGTGATGAAGTCGTGCTCACGGTTCGGAGCCACCTCGTCGTACCACCAGAACTCGTTCGTCGGGTTCCAGTCGAGCCAGACCTCGCTCTTGGTTCGCACCTCAAGCTGGTCGAAGGCACCGTGGCTGACGTTGTTGGCCTCGTTGACGTAGAGCCGGTCACGACGAGGGCCGCGGACCTTGCTGGGCTGGTCGGCGCTGAAGAACTCGATCTTCGAGCCCGTCTCGTACGTGTAGATCGAGTCGGTCGCGTTCCAGCTCGGGTCCTGCCAGTAGCCGTGCGCCTCCATGATGTTGCGGAAGTCGCGCATCGCCCCACGCTTCAGGTGCGGGTAGGACTCGCTGACGATGGACGTCAGGGTCGGGGTGCTGTCGGACTGCGCCTTGTCGATGAGGATCGTCAGGATCGAGATTGTCTTGCCCGCGGACGTACCGCCGGCCACGCCCTTGATGCGCTGCCTCAAAGCGAGGAGCTTACGAGTCGCGGTGGTCGCTTGGTACATCACCGCCCTCGGGTATCAAAACGTTCTCTAAGCGCTTGATTACCGCGTGTTCCGATTGATCCAAGCCGCCCTCAGTCGCGTATCGCGACTCCGCATAGTACATTGTCTCTGCAAGAAGCAAATGAAGTACCTCGTGAAGCGCAGCCAGATGCAACTCGCGCGAGTTGAGATCACGAATGTCGTCCCATCGCTTCGAGAGGCTTATGGTCGCAATGCGGTCCCCGATCGACCAGGCGCACGATGCGTAGCGGTCCGAGTCATTGAGGTGCCTTATGTATATGCGCCAATCGTTGAGCGCAAGCTTGGACTGCCATTCGAAAACGTACTTCGAGAAGAGCGTCAGGTCAGCTTCAGTAGTCCTAAGCATCACCATCCTCGTGCTGCGTCAAACCGCCTAGGATCGGCGTCGGTAGCTCCCTGCCCTTCGTCGTGAGGTCCGTCTCGCGTTTCTCCACGTAGCCGTGGTTCGCGAGGACCAGCTTGACGATGGTGCTGTTCCACTCGCCCTTGAGGCCCTTGTTGAGCGCCTGGTAGTGCTGAAACGTCTTGATTCGAGCTAACGTCTCCGAGAATCGGCGACCAAGCGCACTGTCGACATCGCGCCACAGGTAGAGGCTGGACTCAGCGACGTCGAGGAAGATCGCGAGGCCGACGTTGCTCGGCAACTCGAAGCGAGCCATCTCACCGATATACTTCCCAGCGCGTTCTACCAGTTCTTTTGTGAGCTTCGTAGGTCTTGCCATATACTATTGGTTATACCATAGTCCCATTGATCGCGACAGAGGGATCTGAGAGCGCGGGGTAATCGCGTATTGCCTGTTTGCCTGATATGAAGCGATTAGCTACAACCTCGCGGTACCAAGATGCGCCCGCAGCATCTTGCATTACCACTAAGTACTCGCCAATCTCAACATCCCTCGGATACGTGAAGGTCGCAACCACGCGAGCCCCAGGAGGTACGGTTGGTTGCCATGTACCGGAACTACCAAATGCGTTGCGTCCAGACGGCGACGGCACGAAGCTGAATAGCTGTAAGTGCACGTTCCCTGCAACGTCTTCTGCTCCAATCACAAAAGCGAATGGAATTGGTGCCGTCCCAGTGTTCACGAGGCTTATGAAAACCGAACGAGTGTCTTCGTCATGCAACGGAGGTCGTATCTCTCGGCGCGTGACGAAGTTGTCTGCGTACTTGTAACGCTTGTCACGCTTTTCTCGCTGGTAAAGAAACAGGGCGAAAAGCACCGCCGCTAGCGTCCCCAGTCCGCTAACCCAGTCAGCAACGCTACCCCAATTCATCAGCCTTCAATCTCCTTCTTCTTCGCCCTCGCTGCCGACCTTGCTGCGATGATTTTGCGCATTCGCCGCTCAGAAAACCACGTCCTCAGAGAGCGAAAACGCTTACCACTGATTTGCCGCTGCGCAAACTGACCTTCGGACAAATAATAATTCCCCCTAATGAGTCGATGCCAGTGAGCACCGTTTGAATCCCAGAAGGAAAGTACTGGATCGTACGTCTCAGGGTCAATGAGAAATTCGATCGACGTCGTCTTACTGACGCCTGGCTTCACCACGTTCTCCATAAGTTGTAGATCGAGTTCACTGACGGTTTCCGTCTGGTAGTTGTTGTGAATATCGAAAAAAGACACGTAAGCCATATAAATGGCCGTATCGCCGGTGTTGTGAACGCGCACCTCGAAGTACACTTCGCCGGTTTCATCATCGCCCACGAGTGCTGTCGCCGCGAAGAACTTGTTCGCAAGTAACCGCTTCTTGCCTCGAATGTCCGAGCGCCACAAGAAGATGCCCCCGCCGAAGGTGAGTGCGGTGGCGATCGAGCCGACCCATTCCGCCCAAGATCCAGGTTCCATGCCCGGAGCCTAGCGGTGACCTCCGACCACGTAGTTCAACAGCTCCTTAGCGTGACACCGCCGGCATCCCCGCACGACGAAGTAGGCAGAGCCGGTGAAGCGATCGTTCTCGACCGTCACGGTCTGCTTGAACGTCTCCCACGTGTGGACGCAGGTCTGCGGACCGACTCGGGCTGCCCGGCGTGCCTCCGTCGCCAGCTTGATGCGAGCGTGGAGCCCAGCCCGCAGGTCATCGAGGCGTCCAGGGTCTACCACCACGTCGTCTCTTTGAGGACAGTGCCGTAGTTGTTGGTGCAGTGACCGGTGCAGGCCCAGTACGCAGCAGCAGCCGCCCACGAACCGTAGCGTCCGCTCATGTAGTTGGTGAACCACTCGTCCTGGCACGCGTAGTCGGACAGCGAGCACGGCAGCTTGCTGCACGGCAGGGCCTGGCCGAGACCACACGCTCCGGACGACGCGTTGATGGCGTCAGTCCGGGTGCCACTCTCATGGTGGTAAATGAACGCCTTCGCCTCGGCCTCCGTATCGACGGCCGGCGTCGGCTCTTCAACGGGCGCTGTGGCCTGCGGAGAGACTGCCAGTGGCTCGAGGAGCGCTTCTGGCGCGTCTTGGGCCGTCTCGCTCTGCGGCGCGGTAGAGACGGCTTCTATCGCGCTTGGTCTTTTGACACGACCTGCATGTCACTGACGACGTTCTGGCGAGCCTGGCTGTGGATCTCGATCCCGGCGAAGTAGCCGAAGATGGTTCCGGCTGTCGCGAAGGCCAGCGCCGTGACAGCGACGGTCAGGATGAACGTTGACAGGCTGAGCCGGGTCGGCGCTTTCGTGAAGATTACGTGAGGTGCTTTGGTGGGTGTTGTACTCATATTCAGTTTTCCTTGTTTAATTATGATTACTTGACTGTGACGAACGTGATCTTGGTCGGCGTACGATAGTCAGTTATTGCTACTAGGTCAGTCATGTTTGTGTTCCTGTTTATTTGACTGCCTTTAGTTAAGCACGAACGTTATGAATAGTCAATACTATTCTTGCAGCGTCCAGATGCCACAGCCCTGTGAACTGAAGGAGAAGTCGCTTGCGTTGACGTAGGCCTCGACTCGTAGGCCGGAGGTCACAAAGTTGTTGGCAATGATATTTCCAGCCGCGTCCAACGTCTCCCAGTAGCAATTCGTCACCTCGCCTTCGAAGACGTAAGTGCCCGGCACCACATCGGTACCAACACGGAAGGTGCCGTTCCCCACGCGCTTCCGCTCAGCCCTGAGGCGAACGTCTTCAGAGTTGGTAGCCACCTTGTCCGCGATGATGGCCTGCACCTGCTCCGCCGCCGGGTTGGTCGGACAAACCATCAGAGCCGCCTGAATTTCCTTGACCTGGCCCTCGGAGTAGGGAAATGTAGGGCTAGTCGCAGAGCCCATCGTCGGAAGCGCGCACCTCTCGTAGAGGTAGACAATTGCTTCGATTTCCGTATAGCCGGAGACCGCGAAGATCTCCTTCTGCTCAGCGGAGTAGGTATTTCCAGCCGGCCAGGCATCACACGTCTCGAACTCCCTGCCTGACGCCCAGACCGCCTCCATAGTCGGGAACTCGGACGTCTTGTCGTCCGCATCGTCGCAGGCGAACCGGTAAGTCTTACCGTCCGGAGTAGGGGTCGGTGTCGGTGTCGGCGTGGGGGTAGGACTCGCAGTCCGCGTGGGACTGGGTGTTGCAGAGGCAGTCTCCGCGACAGACTCCCCGGTCGATGCGCAGCCGGACAACAGCAGTAAGGCCGCCACACCAACAGTGGAGACTAGTACCCGGAACTGACGCGTTGCTTCCATGGATCGAAGCCTAGTCGTGGCGGGTCTGACCCGCCGTACTGTGTTCGTCCACACCCACGCGTCGAGCTCCGAGCCTACCGACACGCTCCACTCCACGTGCAGCGCAGACCTGCCTGCTGGCCTCGACGTGCAACGTGACGCGCGCCAGCGTACGTCGTGGGTCCAGCCCATTAGCCCGCCTTGCCCTACGGTTGGAACGTGCGTCTAGTTACAGTTCTGGCCTTCCTCATCTTTGGCATGGCTCTCTTGATGGCCGCGACCTCCGGAGACGAGTACCCGCCGAATCGAGTCACTGCAGCCATGGTGTGGGTGACCGGAGGCTTTGCGGCTGCCATGGTGATGGGACTCTTTGCACGTCGAAGAAAATGGAGCCCGGACGGAGTACTCTTCAAGAGCACGACGGGTGGCGTCTTCCTTTTATCAATTGTCGTAGCGTCAGTCGTGTACTGGGTGCCGACATGGGCGGACCAAGCGGCTTCGGGCACCGGTATCGTCGCCATTACGCCTCCCAATAAATCTTATGGCAACGGAGAGGCATGGCGGACACTTGGTGTTGCGCGATTTGAATCCTACCCAAATCGAACAACAGGTGCGACGGTGTCGATGACGAAAAGCGGCAACGCCCGACAGGAATTTGAACTGACTGCTGATTTGCCGGACGGCTCCTCAGTCGAGTGCAGTGGAGTTCTTAAAGGTGTGCCTTCAGAAACCTTCGGTGACGTTCTATTCTTCTGCGACAGACATATTGAGCCAGCAGCCCTTCAGCGGTTGAGTAACGGACAGATTAGAAGGGACTAAGAGCATAGAACCCTTCTCCCCTACTACTGAGGAGAGCACCCGCTGAACCAATCACAACCTACTCGTACGTCACGGCCAATGCTCGCGAGGCTTCCCTCGGCTTGACAGTTGGGTTCTGATCCAACCGTGACTTCTTGGTAGTTCGAGCAACCCGTAAGAGAAGCGATTTGACGTTTAGTCACGGCTCGCTACACCTGGGGATGCTCGCTCTTGCTGCCTTGGCTTGTACTTGCACTCCACGAAGGGACAGGGGTTACGGCTAGCGGTGCAGTTATTTGGACGGGGTCTGCGCCTCCGGTGTCATGAAAGTATTTGCCAAAAAGATAGGATGATATATACTAGAAACAGCATTGAAGGTCACCCGCTCTACCCGAGCGGGTTTTCTTTTCTCTATTCTATTTGACGGTTCAGCGGCTTCAGCATTGAAGGTCGTTGAACTGGTCACTATTATGGGCGACTTGCAGCTAAAAGTCAATGATGCCGTCGCGGATCTCGGCCGGCAGTCCATGTGACTAGCGAAGTGCAAGCAATTCTTGAAGGCTAGTTGTGTTGCCAACAACTTTCAGCTCGTAACCCCACATTAGGAGGTCGCGTAGCTCTATTAGGTCGCCGTCTCCGTCGGCATCCAACTTGGTCGCGACCATGAAGACCTCTTCGATCGGCCAGTACTCGACACAACCAACGATTGGCTCTTGATTCCCTAGAGATAGTTGCACCACGTCTCGTTCCCACACGTCGGTGCCCTGCACGTCGTAGACGCCAGTCGGGCGAGTCATTCTTGGTTGTGTTGTAACGTTGCTTGCAGTTTGCATTAGTATATTCCCCGTTTATTTCTACTCTAATTATGCTCCTACCTCGAGCAATAGTCAATACTTTTTAATCTGTACTAGCCGAATATCAGCGGCGCGAACTCATGTGTCGTCGACACCATGAACAGCTTTGACTCTTCCGCCCCGTACTGCTTGATCCAGTACCTCAGCTTGGCCGCCCGCTCGTCGTCTGGTGCTATGAACAGTACGAACGGCACGAACGTCTCAGCGGCCTCCAGAGCGGCCAGGTAGCCCGCGAGCTTGTCGTTGATCTGCGTCTGGCGCTCCGTGCCCATGTCAATTTCGACCCAAAACGCCAGGTTACGGCGCTTCGCGATGTCGGCGATGTCTATGAACAGGTCTGGTCGGACGATGACGTTGCCGACCTTCCGATGGCTGTCGGGTTCCGTCTCGAAGTTGTCGATCCGGAGCCGGCCCTTCTGCTCGTACTCCAGGAGGGCGGTGTAGGCGTCCGCGATCGCCATGGAGTGCAGCTTGACCGCTCTGAAGGGCCAGTAGGCGCCCTCTCGCCCACACAACGCCCAACCTTGCCGCCCGAGCTGGTAGACGTACTGCCCGCTTCCCGCCCCCGTACCGCCGATCATCCTCCGCTCCAGGCGGGCCAGGAACTTCGTCTCCACGAGCCGGTTGAGTGCTCGATACATCGGGGTGTCAGACGCTCCAGTGAAGTGCATTGTTCGGATGTGTCCTGCCGCGAGCTGCCCGAAGCGCGCAACTGACAGGACTATTTGGCGGTCGCGGTCGAGGAGAATCATGGAAGTGACTATGAGACACACCAGTACGCGTGTCAACGAGGCGCGGATCCCTGCCAGCTCGCCGATACTCCGTGGGCCGAAGCGCACGTCTCCCCCACAGCCACTTTCACACCTCGGTTAGCGACGCAAAAGCGACTCCACGGGCCTGTGGATAAGCCCATACCATTCCGTGCGACAAAAGTATTGACTATTCGCAGCATAAGCGCATAATGAGTTGCAGGAAGAAGGCGGGACACTAAGTCGGTCCGACAGTCGATCATCCGAGCTCATCAATAGCAAAGCAAGGGGGACATCATTAGGAAGCGATCACATGGAAGAAGGCACCTGGAAAATCGACCGCGCTAGCTACGGCAGCGGGGCAACGAAAGTCAAAGCAACAGATCAGTGGGATCCACTCATGCGAGCGGCACTCAAGGAGCTGGGCCGGCGAGAGACAGAACGAACCGGACAAAAGATTTCGGTCGTCACACTACTCGCGAACCTCAGCGTCCGGAACGGCTCGTTCGCGATTGAGAAGAGAAAGGAGCTGCGACAGATACTAATACAATTGAAGAAGGAGAACACTCATGGCAGAAGGGACCGAACCAGCAACACCTGATATCGCCAAGATGAACCTGTACCAGAAGATCGCTCGGATCACTGGCGACATCGGAGTCATCAAGAAGGGCGGACGCAACTCGGAGCAGAACTACGCGTTCATTGAGTACGCGGCCGTGGCAGGAGAGCTACGAACGCTCTTCGCAAAGTACGGCGTGGTCATCGTGCCACGCATGCAGCGCCCTGACCGTCAGCACCGCGCAGACATTACCAGCAAGAACGGCAAGGCGGGCTACTACGTCCTCATCGAGTTCCACTTCACTATTGTCAACGCGGACGCGCCGGACGACCGTTTCACGGTCTCTTGGTCCGGCGAAGCGGCTGACTTCGGGGACAAGGCGACGAACAAGGCGGCAACGTCAGCGCTCAAGTACTACCTGATGCGCCAGTTCAACATCAGCGAGAAGGGCGAAGACGCCGACGCTGACAGCCCCGAGATCAGCACGGTCGCTCCAGTGGTGACGCGCACAGCATCTCCGAACAAGCCGGCCAGCGAGAAGCAAATCGGTCTCATCGAGACGTTGGCGAAGCGCAAGGGCAAGGACCAGGAGTGGGTAGTCAACACCCTCGAGCGGGTCAGGAGCAGCGCGGACGCCTCGACGGTGATCGACAAGCTCGGTGAGCTAGAGGACGCGCAGTAATGCAGGTCTTCGAGTACTTCAGCGACCGTGAGCAGGAGATGCGTGCTGAGGGAGAGATCCTGGAGCATGAGGCACAGACGGTGGGCACCTGCCGTGCATGCCTCAACCACAGCACCAGGCTCGACACTGACGGCCTCTGCGCCGCGTGCGAGGACCAGCCAGCACGAGCCAAGTTGCTCGCCCTGCTGGCACCAAGACAACTAATGGGCACAGCCCAAGGAACCACAAAGTGAGTAAAAGGCTAACCAAGATCAAGTTAGACTCGATCGCACGAGACATCAAGGACGGGCGCAGGAGCGTCGCTGAGATGGCAGAGTTCCATCACGTGTCAGGCCAGACGATCCGCGCAGTAAAGCGCACAAGGACGTGGCCGGCGTTCGTCCTGGCGAAGCAGCAGCGCATGTCCTACATCGCCAACGCGAAAGACCAGAAGTTCCACGACGCGCAGAAGGCTGGTCTCAACCCCGTTAGGCGTGCGGCCGCTCCAAAGCTGACGCCTAACGAACAGCGCCTTCAAGACGGGCTAGACCAGCTCGGTTGTTTCATCACCCGCGAGGAGTTCGATCTGAGGATCAATGAGGTGTACGCGCGCCTCGACTGGCACATCGCCAATCTCGTCAGCGAGAAGAAGAGGCGCACCTGGCCATGGGGCCGCCGCTGATGGCAGGGACCGTCGAGGGCGGGAGGAAGGCCGCTGCGAAGAACCTTGCCAACGATCCGAACTTCTACAGGAAGATCGGTCGCATTGGAGGTCGCAACGGCACTACCGGCGGCTTCGCGGCCAACCCCGAGCTGGCGAGCGTGGCAGGGAAGATCGGCGGAGGAAAGTCTCGACGCCGGAAGATCGCCGCTACCTAGACGTCGCTCGCCACCGAGCAGTGCCGGCACACGAAGACCAGGACGTCGAGGGACCGGTCCGCGTTCAGCGCACGGATGAAGCCAGGCTCCAGCCGGCGCCGCTCACACACAGAGCAGTAGTGCCGATCGAGTCCCTGCGACTCCATGTAGGCGAGCACGCGGTCACGGAGCGAGTCCGGACGCTGGATCGCCTGACGCGTCGGTCGTCGACCCAGACGGGACGCGACCAGACGCTGCACTTGACGCTCCGAGATCGAGAGACCCAGCTCCTCCTTGATGAAGCGAGCTGACATGCCCTTCTGGGCGTAGTAGATGATCTCCTCGATGTCGTAGCGGTCGTGCATAGATAGAACCATTTAAACACAAGGATAAGAAGATGCTATACCCAATTGACACTAAAGTGCTCGCCAGATGGTGGGTCATCACGAACGCAAAGCGTATCCCCCGGGAGTTGCAACCGTTGAGTCCACTGTCCAAGGATGCCTTGGATGGTTTCACGATGGGAGTCTGGCTCGTGGTCAATCAGCAACTCATGCCGGACGACAGTGGAAAAGTCAAGTCACCGCACGTGGCAACCGAGTTGACGAACTACGATGCCGACCCGCTGAAGTATTTGAAGACTTACGCGTTGTCGGAATAGCGTCGAGTCGTGAAAGGTATCTTCTGCGACGTTCCCACCAGGGGTCGCAGAAGCGACAGTAGTCAGAGCACGGAATCGCACTTTGTCAATTAGTTGAAAAGTTGGACAGCAGCCCCCGTTCGTGGCCTCGTATGCATCCCACACCACGACTGGCCGCGACTGTCAAAACTGACGGCGTCGACGACTTTTCCACACGTCGCGGCTCGGACCGAGCGGCGGTACACAGTACGTGTCGTACACCCGCCGTTCGCATCGAGTCGCGATCAAGACGTTTCGCCTCGCAAGTAGTAGCCGTCGAGAGTCTCCTCCCGCCGTGCCCACGCTTCAAGGAAGTGAACCAGCACTGGTGCCACATATGAAAGATGCGGTTCGTCGAGTAACTTATCGATGTCCCTCTGGAACTTTTCCGCGAATTCCTTCGCGCCGGGCTCTCTCTGTAGACGAAACAGAGCGCCAGTGGTCATGGCCCGCAGTCGAAAAATCTCCTTTTGACTTGCGACTACTCGTCCAAAGCCTCCTACCTCAGCAGCCGAGGCGATGAGGTCGTAGGCGCGAATCACCAAGTCTCTCCGCGCCTCATCCGCAACATCTGTAGCGCGAGAGCGCTCGCTGGCAGCTGCTTCCTCCGTGCGCTTGCTGAAGTCTCGCCGCTGAATCCAGAGCGCCAGAAGCACGGACAGGACGATGCTCACGAACGAAGCGATGAGTTCGAGCCAGCTTGTTCGATCGAGCACGTCTTGCCACCACGCCGGCACGGTCCAGAAGTCTTCCCACCAGTTCACGGTCAAACACTAGGGCTGACCACCCACAGCAACTGACACCGAAGGAGGTGACATGAATCAGATCCAACCAACCACAGCCGGAGCCGCCCGATGATGGCGCTGCTCCACCGCATCCTGCACGCCATCGGACGTTGCCCACGACAGCGCGCTGGCTACCGATGCTCGGGAGCACCCCGACGCTGCGGGTGGAACCAGTGACCGAGCGGCGGCCGGCTCAGCCGTCTATCGACGTCCCCAGCAACGCGGACCTGCTGGAGTCCATCCTCACTGTCGAGGGATCGTTCGGGGACAGCTACAACCGCTTCCACGCCTACTCGCTCCGCAACGTCGGGTTCCTCGCGATGCAGGGTTGCCCGCCGGAGCCCGTAGCGACGTTCAAGCGCTGGCAGGAGCTGGGCTACCACGTGAAGAAGGGCGAGCGGGCTTACTCGATCCTCCGGCCAATCACCGTGAAGGTGAAGGGCGGCGAGGGTCCGGAGCCAGCAGCAGAAGCGGAGCACGACCAGCCGAAGATGATGCGCCGCTTCAAGGTGGTGCGTGCGCTCTTCCACTACGCACAGGTGGCCGGCGAAGGCGAGCTACCTCCGTACGTTCCACCAACGTGGGACGAAGCACGAGCCCTCGAGACGCTGGACATCACCGAGGAGCCGTTCCGCCTCTTCAACGGCAACGTCATGGGGTACGCCTACGACCGCACGATCGCGGTCTCCCCCGTTGCTCCATACCCGTTCAAGACCAAGATGCACGAACTCGGCCACGTGGTAGCCGGTCACACCGAAGACGCCTGGGATGACGAGGACGACCGCGAGGCGATGCACCAGGGCATCAATGAGTTCCAAGCGGAGTCCACCGCCTACCTGGCGCTACATCAGCTCGGTGCGGAGGGTCAGATGAACGCGAGTGAGAGCCGCGCTTACGTGCAGCACTGGCTGCGAGGTGGTGAGCCGAGTGAAGTCGACGTCCGCCAGGTCTTCAGCGCGACAGACCGAATCATTCGGGCCGGACAAATTAGCATTGACCCAACTGACTAGAAATGCGAATATCAAAGCAGCCCTAGAAGGCTTGAAGCGGTCAGCGTCAAAACTGTGGCAGACGTATCAATCCGCTCGCACCTTTCACAACCGGATCAACGACAGAAATGCACGCGGGAAGCGTGAAGGAAGAACGCTAGGCCAACGTTTAGGCCGATGAGAGCGGTGACCGAGAGGTCCCGCATGGGGATTTTCCTCTCCAATAGCTCTCCCAACTGCGACGTTCGAATCGTCGCCCTGCGATGCAGTCGTTGATCCATCCGGCTCGTTCACCGTCGCCGCCCATGTTGAGGGGCGGGGACCGGACGCTCCGGATGGACGTGCGATTTAAGTTCCCCTTGTCGTACGTTCCAGTCTCGGTCGACGGGTACCTACCGATCCGTCGACCTCCTAGTCCCGCGCATACCTCGCAGGTGCGCGGAACTAGGAGGACACAACCATCGAACGAACCACTCCCCCACACTCCAGAGACCCTGCCCTGTTCGGTCTGGAGACGCTCTACTCCTTGCAGCCGGCCGAGACCCGCGTCGAACACGTCACCCTCATCCAGGAGCATCACGCTGAACTCGTAGAGCGCGTGGGCTGGGTAAACCTCCTGCGTGAGGACCGGAGCGTTGGTCTAGATGAGGCCGAGGCCAGTTCAGCGTTTTGGGCCTGGGCGGAGGAGAACGAAGACACGACCGACCAAGTGCTCGACGAGCTGGTCCGGTCGCTCGGGCGCCAGGCGCAAGCTGCACTCGCTCAGCTGTCCCTAGCCCACCTGACGGATCGCACGTTGATCCTGCGGAGTCGCAGGCTCGGTGATGGGGGGCTCCATGCGTAGGGCGATGCTTCCCAACTCGGAGTCGGTGGTCCAGCAGCGTGTCTGCCTCTACCTGAAAACTCACTACCCAGACGCCATCTTCCGCTCTGACTTCGCCTCAGGCCTGAAGCTGTCGATCGGACAGGCGACGCTCCACAAGAGTCTCCAGTCCAGCCGCGCGTGGCCCGACCTGGTCATCTACGAACCCAGGCGCAGCTACCAGGGGCTGTGCATCGAGCTGAAGCGCGAAGGAGTGGCGGTCTTCAAGAAGGACGGGTCGCTGCGCGCAGACGAGCATCTGCACGAGCAGTCCGCGATGCTGGCCGCCCTCCGTCACCGCGGGTACATCGCTGACTTCGCCATCGGTTACGACGCGGCCGTGCGCATGATCGAGGACTACTTCGCCTGATCGCTGGTGTGACTGCGTGACCGACCGGTCGCGCTGAACATCCACGATCAGGGAGGCGTCATGACGACCGCGCTCGTTCTACCGGCAACCGAAGACCCGTACCTTTGCGACCTCACCAGCGCAGAGCAGATCCACTCACTCGTCAACGGCTGGTTCGAGATCCTCGACCTCGTCGAGCCCGGAGCGACGCTCTGGATCAACGACGAAGCCGCGCTTACGAACAAGCCCTTCAACCAGCACGCGATGTGGCTGCTCCTGGCCCACGGGCCAAGCGTCACCACGAGCCCGTTCCTCCGTGGCTCGATCGTCCTCACTGGACCGATGCGCACCAACGAGGACGGGCTGAGCGACGTGGACGAGTACTTCGTCGACCTCGTCATCCGCGGCTCCCGGTTCACCGCCGAGGTGTGGCTGAAGGACGCGACCGATTGGAAGGACATGAACATGCCGTTCGAGACCTGGAAGTCGGCCTACCAAGCCGTGCTGAGCTTGAAGGAGCGCTGGCCTGACGTCGAGCGCACCAGAGTCCGTCCGCTCCCTTGAACGTGAAGACCCCGCAGCCAGCGGGGTTCCTTCATTCCTGATTACCGACGAAAAGTGTTCCAGACTTGCATCTACTGAATAGCAGGGTATGTTTCGACCCACTTAGGGAGACATAAACCTTAAGCCTTTTCCGTGCTATAATGGATTGTACGAAAAAGACCCGCTAACCAACTCCCTCAAGAGGTGGCGCGGGCCTTTTTGGTGCCGACGGGGTTGCAGTCCGTCGTTTCCATTTCAAATCGAAGCCAGCCTCAGGAGGTTGACATGGGTAAGCATACCCGAGCCAGACGAAGAACACCAGCCCGTCGTACGAAGGAGCCCTCTCTACCGAGGACCATCGTCGGCAAGGTGGTGCATTGGGTCGGACCAACCGCATTGCGGGAAGTCTGGACCTGGATCCGCGACAATTGGGATCAAATCCTTGAGTGGATTAGTAACTTCAACTAAGTAAGAGGCCCCCCTCCCTCGCGAACCATCAAGGTTCAAGCGAAGGAGGGGGGCGTTGAGGGGGCTGCTACTGACCGGGCTTGTAGCCCTTCCGGCGACCCTTGAGGCCATCGGCGTTCTCCAGCACAGCGCTGAGGTTCGGCGCGAGCTTGTTGAACTCGGCCAGGGTAACGACCATCTCGGTCGTCCGCCCGTTGCGGATCTCCAGCGACACCAGGTTGGCGGCGGGCTTGAGGTCCTTGACCTCGATCGGGAGAGCGTCGAACTGCTTCGGCTCGTCGAGATCGGGGTGGCTGCGGACGACGATCGTTACGATCTCGTCCTCGGAGGCTTCGGCACCGGTGAGGTCCGAAACCCTGATCTGGCGGAACCCCATCGGGATCACACTCCTTATGTCAAGACGGGTACCGGGTGTACTCGTCATGCCACTACTAAGAAGCATTTGTGTCGGCGCGTAAATGGTAGAAATCACAACAGACTTAACGACCCCCGTTTGAGACAATAGAAGTGCCCATGCAAGACCAGTTCGACCTCACTGCCTACGTCACTGCTTCCACTCGCGAGAGTGGCGTGCCGTTGGTTGTCGAGGATCAAGTGGTCATCACCTCGACGGCGACGATGGTCGCAGCGCGCCGGGCTGAGCACCTCCCCGTCGCCGCCTAACGGCGCGGAACCTCCGGTCGCTCCCCGACCCCTCGTAGACCCGTTTTCGGGCGTCTCAGGGCCGTCTGTCGCGTGGTGTGCTTGGCTACTTGTTACGTCGTCGAGGAACAGCACTCCCCGGGTGGCGCGGGCGACCGCGCCGGGCCGGATGCGGCCGCTGCCCCCGCCGACGATCGCTGCGGACGAGGCGGAGTGGTGCGGACTCTCGAACGGCGGTCTGCGCACCAGCGCGCCACCGGTCGGCGCTCCGACCAGCGAGCGCATGCAGGTGGCCTCCAGCGCTGCGTCGTCATCGAGGTCGGGGAGGATGCCTGGAAGGCGCGAGGCGAGCATCGTCTTCCCGGCGCCGGGAGGCCCGAGCAGGAACACGTGGTGCCCGCCCGCCGCCGCGACGACCATCGCCTCGGCCGCCTCCTCGTTCCCCACCACGTCGGAGAGGTCGAGTCGGGCCTCCGGCTCGGACACCGTCGCAGGCGGCGGCGCGGCCTCGGGGAGCACCGGCACCTCCCACTCCGCTCCGTGCCAGACGGCGGCCGCCGCCAGCGAGGAGACCGCGATCACCTCGACGCCGTCGACCAGCTCCGCCTCGAGCCGGTCCTCGACGGGGACCATCACGCGGCGCCTGCCCTCGCGGGCGGCCGCGAGCACCGCGGGCAGCACGCCCGGGACGGAGCGCAGCCGGCCGTCCAGGCCGAGCTCCCCGATATGGACGACCGCGGCGACCGACTCCGCATCGACCTCGCGGAGCGATGCGAGCGCGGCCAGCCCGATGGCGAGGTCGAAGGCGGAGCCGTGCTTGGGCATCGCGGCCGGCGAGAGGTTCACGGTGATCTTGTACTCGGCGATGGTGCTGCCGGAGTTGATCGCCGCCGAGCGCACCCGCTCCTTCGCCTGCGCGAGCGCGGCGTCGGGCAGGCCGATGATCACCATGCCCGGGGTGCCGTCGGCCGAGTGGGCCTCCACCCCGACCACGGCTCCCGCGAAGCCGACGAGACCGACCGCGGAGGTCCTCCCCAGGCCCATCAGGCCACCGCCCGCAGGTGCCGGATCTGCGACGGGACTCCCCCGGGAGCGACGATGCCGACCGCGTCGATCCGCAGATGCCGGGAGCGCTCGTGGTGCTCGTCGGCCCAGGCGTAGGCGAGTCGCCGCAGGCGCTGCGCCTTGGCCCGCGTGATGGCCTCGACTGGCAGTCCGAAGCGCGTCGACGAGCGCGTCTTCACCTCCACCACGACCAGTGCCGACCCGTCGCGGGCCACGATGTCGAGCTCGCCCTCGCGGACCCGCCAGTTGCGGTCGAGGATCTCGAATCCGTTGTCTCTCAGGTGCGCCGCCGCGATCTCCTCGCCGCGCCGCCCCAGTTCGTCCTTGTCCATGCGTCCTCCTGCCGGAAGCGTGCCGGAGCAAGAACGAGCGCTGTACGGCCGGGAGGGGATCCGGGGAGAAGAGGGCCGAGGTGGCGGGTGGGGAGGGACGTCGGCCGTGGTCTCGATACGCCGCCGGGTGCGGCTACGCGACCAGCTGATGTATCCGCGCCGCCTGAAGACGAGACCTGCGGAGCCGCGGATCCGAGAGAGCTCCGCAGCGGGGTGGGGCTCCGGTCACCGGGTCTCGATGCGCCGCCGGAGGCGGCTACGCGACCAGCAAGGGGTCCGGAGGCTGCGGCGACAGAGGGCTACTCGTCGAGCGCGAGCTCCTTGGGGAGCTCGAACTCCTTGCGGGAGAGCTCCTCGACGTTGACGTCCTTGAAGGTCAGCACGCGCACCGACTTCACGAAGCGGTCGGAGCGGTAGACGTCCCAGACCCACACGTCGCGCATGGTCAGCTCGAAGTAGAAGTCGTGCTCGGTGTCGCGGCGGACCAGGTCGACCTCGTTCGCCAGGTAGAACCGGCGCTCGGTCTCGACGACGTACGAGAACTGCGAGACGACGTCGCGGTACTCCCGGTACAGTGCCAGCTCGACCTCGCGGTCGTAGTCCTCGAATTCGTCCTCATCCATCGTTGGACAATCCTACGCCGAGCCGACGGGCACGAACGCCGGGAGCGGCTCCTCGACGCTCTCCCGCGACTTCGACAGCCAGGTCACCCGGTGCAGCGGGGACGGGCCGACCCGCTCGATCCCCGCCCAGTGCGCGGCGCTGCCGTAGCCCTTGTTGCTGTCCCAGGCGTAGTCGGCGAAGTCGTCGTGGTGGCGCACCATCTGACCGTCCCGGCCCACCTTCGCGAGCACGGAGGCGGCGGAGACGGCGGCGCAGTCGCGGTCGGCCTTCACGCGGGTGACGATCGTCAGCTCGGCCGCCCACTCGCCCAGCGCGGGCGTCAGCCAGTCGTGGGCGCCGTCGAGGAGGACGACGGCGGTGGCGAGGTCGACGCCCTGGTCGGCGAGGCGCTCGATGCCCCTCGACGCAGCGCGGCCGAGGCCCGCGATGATCCCGGTCTCGTCGATCTCGTCCGCCGAGGACTCGCCGATCGCCCAGGCCGAGACCCACTTCGCGACTCCGGGCAGGAGCGCCTCGCGGCGGGCGGGAGCGAGCATCTTGGAGTCGCGGAGCCCCTCGGGGAAGCGTCCGCAACGGCTGCCGATCGACACGACGCCGACCGACACCGGACCGGCGATCGCGCCGCGGCCGACCTCGTCGCAGCCGATGACCGTCTCGTAGCCCTGCCGGAAGAGGCGCCGCTCCTGCGTCAGCGTCGGCTCGGCGACGACCACCTAGCCCTGCCCGCTCTGCGCGTCGTCCGAGCCCTCCTCGGAGGCCTCGGTGTCGACTCCGCGGAACACCGACGGGTAGTCGTCGAGCCACGCCCACTGCTGCACGGGCCAGGTCACGAGGATCGCGCGGCCCACGACGTTGTCGATCGGCACGAAGCCGCCGCCCGGCTTGTCGGTGTTGTAGCGGGAGTCGGCGGAGTTGTAGCGGTTGTCGCCCATCACCCAGAGCGAGCCCTCGGGCACGACGACGTCGAAGGGGGTGGCCGAGACGGCCTGCACCCCGTCGGGCAGCTTCACGTAGGGCTCGTCGATCGGGTTGCCGTTGATCTCGACCTGGCCGAGCGGCGTGCAGCAGGTCACGTGATCGCCCGGCAGGCCGATGACGCGCTTGATGAGGTGGTCATTGCTGTCGGGAGCGGTGAGGCCGACGAGCGCGAGGGCGGAGTCGACCGCGGCCTGGAACGGCGGCACGGAGGGCTCGGAGCTCGGCGAGAGCCATCCGCCGGGATCGCGGAAGACGACGACGTCGCCGCGCGAGATCTTCACCACTCCGGGTACGAGCTCGTTCACGAGGATCCGGTCGTTCTCGACGAGCGTCTGCTCCATGGAGGAGGAGGGGATGTAGAACGAGCGGATCAGGAAGGTCTTCACGAGGAAGGAGACGAGCACCGCGACCACGAAGATGATCAGCACGTCGCGGAGGAAGAGCAGGACACCCCGGCGCTTGCGCGGGCGCTTCTCGGACGGATCCGCCGAGTGGCGGGCGTGGTCCTCGCCTCCGGGGAGGCGGACCGGGGCCGTGCTGTCTGTCATCGCTCGCCGTCGCCCCTACTGTGCATCACCGGGTGGACTCCCCGGACGGATCGCCCCCGAGAAAGGGAGGAACCCCGGTCCATCATAGGTGGACCGGGGTTCCCGAGAAGTCGTGCGGAAGCCGCTCAGGCGTCGCGCTTCTCCTTGATCTTCGCCTTCTTGCCGCGCAGGTTGCGCAGGTAGTAGAGCTTCGCGCGACGGACGTCACCGCGGGTGACGACCTCGATGTGGTCGATGACCGGCGAGTGCACGGGGAACGTGCGCTCGACGCCGACCTGGAAGCTCACCTTGCGGACGGTGAAGGTCTCGCGGACGCCCTCGTTGGAGCGGCCGATGACGACGCCCTGGAAGACCTGGATGCGCGAGCGGGAGCCCTCGACGATGTTGACGTGGACCTTGACGGTGTCGCCGGCGCGGAAGTCCGGGACATCGCTGCGGAGGGACGCCGCATCGACGGAATCGAGGATGTGCATGCTGTATCGCTCTCCGTGCCCGCCACAGGTCGAACACCGTTTCGTTGATGGAAGTCGGTCGTGCCCACGTCGTCGCGGCTCCCCTGTGGCAGAGCCTGCGCGAGGCACAAGCGATCATTCTGCCATGCCGCGTCGATCCGAGTCAAAGCAGGCTCGTCTGGAGGGCAGGGTCACCCGGAGGGCAGAGCCGCGCAGAGGGCGGGTCCGTCGAGAGGGCCGAGCTGTGGAGCAGGGCGGGGCCTCCCAGGAGACAGCGCCTCTCGGGACGCCCGACCCCTCAGAGGACGATGGTCTGCCCGTCCTGCGGGCGCTCCGGGTCGAAGCCCTCTCCGGAGACGGGGCGGTGAGCGCCCTCGGCCTGCACGGACGCCGCCTCCGAGAAGGCGAGGAGAGTGGCCCTCGCGTCGGCGAGGAACCGCCACCCCGAGTGCCAGAAGGCCGCCACTCCGAGGACCACCGAGAGCAGGCCCAGCGCCCAGGCGCCGGGCGGGAAGAAGCCGAAGGCGATCAGGGAGAGGTGCCAGGCACCGACCACGGCCACGTCGCCCCACGCGGGAGTGCGCGTGGGCCGAACGGTCACCCGGAATGCGACGATCGCGGCCACAGCCGCCAGCGCGACCGCCAGAATGGGGAGGGCGATCACCAGGCCGAGCACGGTCCAGCCGCTCGATCCTCCGAAGACTCCGTAGCCGAGGAGGATCCACAAGGGCAGCACGATCGCCGCCGGGAACTGCCAGGAACCGAATGCCCGTCGCGTGCGCATGCACCGACCGTACCCACCACCGCTGAGCGACGGCTCAGCGGACCCCGAGAGGATCAGGATGATCGAGCTACGCACCCCCGCCGAGATCGAGGAGATGCGTCCCGCCGGCCGCTTCGTCGGCGAGGTACTGAAGGCCACCTCCGCCGCTGCCGCGGTCGGCGTGAACCTGCTCGAGCTCGACCGGCTCGCCCACGACATGATCCGCACGGCCGGCGCCGAGTCCTGCTACATCGACTACCACCCCTCCTTCGGCGCGAGTCCCTTCGGCAAGGTCATCTGCACCTCCGTCAACGACGCGGTGCTGCACGGCCGGCCCTTCGACTACCGGCTGAGGGACGGCGACCTGCTCACCCTCGACTTCGCCGCCTCCGTGAACGGCTGGGTCGCCGACTCGGCCATCAGCGTCGTGGTCGGGACGCCGCGCGAGGAGGACCTCGCCCTCATCGACACCACCACCCGCGCGCTCGAGGCCGGCATCGCCGCCGCGCAGCCCGGGAAGAAGATCGGCGACATCTCCGCGGCCATCGCGGCCGTCGCACACGCCGAGGGCCTGTCCATCAACACCGACTTCGGCGGCCACGGCGTCGGCCGCACGATGCACGGCGATCCGCACATCCCCAACGACGGACGCGCCGGCCGCGGCTACCCGCTCCGCCCGGGCCTCGTCGTCGCGATCGAGCCGTGGTTCCTGCAGACGACCGACGAGATCTACACGGACAAGGACGGCTGGACCCTCCGCAGCCGTGACGGCTCTCGCGGCGCCCACATGGAGCACACGATCGCCATCACCGAGACGGGGAACATCGTCCTGTCCGCGCGGGACTGATCAAATGGTGGACAGTACTGCTATCCGATAGCGATACTGTCCACGTGCGAATCTCGGAGCTCGGCCGCAGCAGCGGCGTCAGCCTGCCCACGATCAAGTACTACATCCGGGAGGGGCTGCTGCCGCCGGGCGACGCCGCCGGCCCCCAGCGGGCGGAGTACGGGGACGCCCATGTCGCCCGCCTGACGCTGCTCCGGGCGCTCATCGAGAGCGGCGGCGTCGGCATCGCCGGCGCGAAGCGGATCACGGCCGCGCTCGACGCAGGCGTCGGTCCGACAGCGGCCTTCGAGGTGGCGCAGGACGTGGTCTCCGTGAGCGCCGACTCGACCGCGTCCGCCACCGAGGCGTCGACGCGGCGGATCGCCGAGGCCGCGGGCTCCGACCACTGCGGCCACCCTGCCGTCGCGACGGCGGCACGGGCGCTCGACGCGCTCGAGCTCTCCACCGGACCGATGAGTGCCGGCTGGCTCGAGGCCTACGCCCGCGCCGCCGCCCTCGTCGCCTCCGCCGACCTCGACGAACTGCAGGCCCGCGACAGCGTGAGCGAGCAGGCCGCCGTCGCCGCCGTCGGCACCGCGCTCGGAGACGTGGTTCTGCAGTCGCTCCGGCGCGTCGCCCAGGCGCGCGAGACGCAGAGCCGCTTCGGCTCGACGGAGGTGCCCCGATGAGTGCGGCGACCGAGACGCCCGCGCGCACGGCCTCCGCCGCTCCGCACCGGCCGCTTCTGGTGCTCGCTGCCGCGATGGCGGTCGGCGCCCTCCTCTGCGCGATCGCGCTGGTCGTCGATCCCCGCGAGCTCGGCGGGCAGCCACTCTGGGGCAAGCCGCTGAAGTTCTGCCTCTCGATCGCGCTGTACGCCGTGACGCTCGCCTGGCTGATCGGGCTCGTGCCCCGCCGGCGCCGCCTCGCCCGAGCGCTGGGCACGGTCACGGCGGTCGGTCTGGCGGTCGAGATGGTCGTGATCGAAGGCGCCGCCCTGGTCGGCGAGCGCAGCCACTTCGACGTCTCCACTCCCCTGCACGCCGCGCTCTGGGCCTTGATGGCCGTCTCGATCGTGGTGGTCTGGCTGGCGACTCTGGTCCTCGCCGCCCTCCTGGCGCGGGTGCCGCTCGGCGACCCGGCGCTGACGCTCGCCGTGCGCGCCGGACTTGTGATCGGGCTCGTCGGGATGGCCCTCGCGTTCCTGATGACGGGGCCCTCGCCCGGCCAGATCAGCGACTACCAGGGCGTCGTCGGTGCGCACGCCGTCGAAGTCGCGGACGGCGGACCCGGCCTCCCCCTCCTGGGCTGGAGCACCACGGGGGGCGATCTGCGCATCCCGCATTTCGTCGGGATGCACGCTCTGCAGGGGCTCCCGCTGCTCGCGCTGCTGCTCGGACGGCTGGCACCCCGGATCCCCGTGCTGCGCCCCGCATCCACCCGGCTGCGGCTCGTCGCCCTGGCCTCGGCGGGCTGGGCGGCCGCGGTGGCCCTCACCTGCTGGCAGGCGCTGCGCGGACAGGCGCTGACCGCACCGGACGCGCTGACCCTCGCCGTCGCTACTGTGGCCGTGATCGCCCTCGCCGGAGGGACGATCCTCACCCTCGCACGAACGGAGGCCCGCGCATGAGCCGGCTGCACCGCGGCTGGACGCCGCTCGGGATCGTCTACCTCGTCCTCGCCCTCGCCGGGCTGATCGGGACCTGGACCTGGAACGTGAGGGCGATGCAGGAGGGCGCGGACGTCCTCGCCGGCCTCGCCGCGGGCGGGCCGTGGGTGTCGTCGTTCTCGACCGACCTGCTGGTCGTCGCGATCACGGCCGTCGCCTTCATGGTGGTGGAGGGCCGCCGGATCGGGATGCGCCGCGTGTGGATCCTGGTGCTGCTCGCGCCGCTGGTCGCCCTCGCGTTCGCGTTCCCCCTCTTCCTCGCCCTCCGCGACCGGCACCTGGCCCTCGCGGCCCGGTGACCGTGCGGCGCGGGGCTAGGGAAGCAGTTCGGGGCGGACGCGGCGCGTGCGCTCGACGCTCTGCTCGTGGCGCCAGGCGGCGATCGCCCCGTGGTTGCCGCTGAGGAGCACCGGAGGGACGTCGAGGCCCCGCCAGGAGGCCGGCTTGGTGTAGCTCGGGTACTCGAGCAGCCCGTCGGAGTGGCTCTCCTCGACCAGGCTCGCCGGGTTGCCGACGACGCCCGGGACCAGGCGTCCGACGGCCTCGATCATCGCCATCACGGCGACCTCTCCTCCGTTGAGGACGTAGTCGCCGAGGCTGATCAGCCGGACCCGCGCGCGCTCGGCGGTGTGGTCCACGACGCGCTGGTCGATGCCCTCGTAGCGGCCGCAGCCGAAGACGAGGGTGGACTCCTCCGCGAGCTCGCGGGCGGTCGCCTGGGTGAACAGCTCGCCCGCGGGCGACGGGAAGATCACGACGGGGTCGTCCGCGCCGTCGAGGATCGTGTCGAGCGCCTCGCCCCACGGCTCCGGTCGCATCACCATGCCGGCGCCGCCGCCGTAGGGCGTGTCGTCGACGGTGCGGTGACGGTCGTGGGTGAAGTCGCGCAGGTCGTGCACGCCGAGCTCGATCAGCCCGCTCTGCCGCGCACGGCCGAGCAGGCTGATGTCGAGCACGCCGAAGAACTCCGGGAAGATCGTGACGATGTCGATCCTCACGACCGGGGCTCCTCCTCGGAGGCGGGGTCGGAGGCGGCCGGGGGCTCGTCGTCGGCGGGCTCCTCGAGAGCGGCGTCCGCGTCATCGGAGGCGGCCGGCGCGTCGGCGTCCGCAGGCGCGCTCAGCGCCGGGTCCGCGAGGTCGACACCGCTGAGGTCGACCGTGGCGGGCTCCTCCTCGGGAGCCTCCTCGAACAGGCCGATCGGAGGCGTGACCGTGACGATCCCGGCCGCGGCGTCGACGGAGGGGACGATCGCGTTCACGAACGGCACCATCACCTCGCCGGAGGGGGTGCCGACGATGAGCAGGTCCTGCGCGGGGAAGTGGTCGACGCGGCGGACGGTGCCGACCTCGACGCCGTCGCGGACGACCTTCATGCCGACCAGCTGGTAGTCGTACCAGGAGTCGTCCTCGCCCGGCTGGGTCTGCACCTCCTCGTCGATCCAGAGGATCGCCTTCAGGAGGGTCTCAGCGGCGTTGCGGTCGTCGACGCCTCGGAAGAACGCGACGGGGTGGCTGTTGTACCAGCGCAGCTCGACGAGCTCGAGCTTCTTGCCGTGCCACTCGGAGGTGCGCGGGACCTGCAGCGTGAACGTGGATCCGGGGGTGAAGCGCTTGTCGGGCTCGTCCGTGTAGAGCTCGAGCTTGATGGCGCCCTTGAGCCCGTGTGCCTTGGTGAGTCGGGCGACGCGGAGCTGCGTCGTGCCCGGTCCGGTGACCGACACCTCTACTTGTCGGTGTCGACGACGTCGACGCGCACGCGGCGCCCGTCGGCGAGCGCGGCGACGAGAGTGCGGACGGCCTTGGCGGTGCGACCGGAGCGTCCGATCACGCGGCCGAGGTCCTCGGGGTGCACGCGCACCTCGAGGACCTCTCCGCGCGGGGAGCTCGTGGCCACGACACTGACCTCATCGGGGTTCTCGACGATCCCCTTGACGAGGTGTTCGACGGCGGGAGCGAGCACTGACTACGCCTCGGTGGAGGTCTCGTCGGCGGTGTCCTCGACCGGGGCGGCCTTGGCCGGAGCCTCGGACTTCGGCTTGAGGACGGGCTTCTTCTTCGCGTCGACGACGAACGGAGCCTTGGGCTCCTTCACCTGGACGGTGCTGACGGCGTCGGCGTCGCCCTTGAAGCGGCCCCAGTCGCCGGTCAGCTTGAGGATCGCGGCGACCTGCTCGGTCGGCTGCGCGCCGACTCCGAGCCAGTACTGCGCGCGCTCCGAGTCGACCTGGATGAACGAGGGCTGCTCGGTCGGGTGGTACTTGCCGATCTCCTCGATCACGCGGCCGTCGCGCTTGGTGCGCGAGTCGGCGACGACGATGCGGTAGTAGGGCGCCCGGATCTTGCCGAGGCGCTTCAGACGAATCTTGACAGCCACAATTCTCCTGTGTGGTCGTTGACCGGTGTCCGGTCGATGATGGATGAACTGAGCCGTGAGCGTGGGGGCACACCCGGCGGAAGCTCGAGGGGGTTTCGTCGGCGGTGAGTAGAGGGTCGACCGCCTCGGACCCGACGGATCATTCTGCCAGAAAAACCGCCCCGGTGCGGGCCCGGCACGCCGCCGACCAGCGGCACCCTCGCGGGAGCGGGCCGCGCGGGACCCGGAAGGCCTCCGCCGGGGCTCGGCGTCCGCCCCGGCCGCAGGTGGCAGGATGGCGAGGCGCGTCCCGATCGGCGGACGCCCGGATCCGATGAGGACCACGCCATGGAGATCAGCTTCGCCGCATCAGACCGCTCCACGCTCGGGATCGAGTGGGAGGTCGCGATCGTCGACCGGCAGACGGGCGATCTCGCCAACGTCGCCGATGTGGTGCTGGAGGCGCTCCGCAGCGACGACGGCGCCCCGCACCCGCACATCACCGGCGAGCTCCTGCGCAACACGGTCGAGCTGGTCTCCGGCGTGCACACCTCCGTCCGCGACGCGGTCGCCGATCTGCAGGACCAGCTGCGGCAGGTGCGCGAGATCACCGACCCCATGGGACTCGACCTCGTGTGCTCGGGCACGCACCCGTTCGCGCAGTGGTTCGACCAGGCCATCACGGACAAGGAGCGGTACCACCGCCTCATCGACCGGACCCAGTGGTGGGGCCGGAACATGATGATCTGGGGCATCCACGTGCACGTCGGCATCGAGCACCGCGACAAGGTGCTGCCGATCCTCAACTCCCTGCTCGACTACTACCCGCACCTGCAGGCGCTCTCGGCGTCGAGCCCGTTCTGGGGCGGAGTCGACACGGGCTACGCCTCGAACCGCGCGCTGATGTTCCAGCAGCTGCCGACGGCGGGCCTGCCTCCGCAGTTCGGTGCCTGGGCGAACTACGAGGAGTACGTCGACGACATGATGCGCACCGGCGTCATCGACGACCACACGGAAGTCCGCTGGGACATCCGCCCCTCGCCGCAGTGGGGCACCCTCGAGATGCGCGCGTGCGACGGCCTCTCCTCCGCGGAGGAGATCGGAGCGGTCGCCGCGCTGATCCAGTGCCTCGTCGAGCACCTCTCGTCGCGGCTGGACGCAGGCGAGGACCTGCCGACGATGCAGCCCTGGTACGTGCGCGAGAACAAGTGGCGCGCGGCCCGCTACGGACTCGACGCCGAGATCATCCTCGACGCCGCCGGAGCGGAGCGGCTGGTCACCGACGACATCCGGGACCTGCTCGTCACCCTCGCACCGGTCGCCGAGCGTCTCGACTGCGTGACGGAGCTCGGCGACGTCGAGCTGATCCTGGTCGCGGGAGCGAGCTACCAGCGCCAGCTGCGGACGGCCGCGGCGAACGACGGCGACCTGAAGGCGGTGGTCCGGGCGCTCGCGGGCGAGCTGCGCGACGGGCTCCGGGATCCCCGCTCATGACGCGTCCCGCCCTCCTCGCCGCAGCCGCGATCGGCGCACTGGCCCTCGGCCTCGCCGGCTGCTCGTCCTCGACGACGACCGGCCCGGCGACCGCGTCCCCCGCCGGCACCGCCACTCCCCTCCCGACCGTCACCGCCGATCCGCTGCCGCTCTCGATCGGCGGCTCTCTGCCCGCCGGCTCCCGGGTGACGATCGTCGGCGACAGCATCGTGCGCGGTCTGACGGTCGATCCGGAGCAGGCCTGGCCCGCACTCGTCGGCGACGACCTCGGCTGGGAGGTCACGAACCTGGGCTGCGACGGCGGCGGCTTCATCGAACCGGGCGACTGCGGCGTCGCGATCGGCGACCGCGCGGAGGAGATCGCCGACACCCGGCCCGACGCGATCGTGCTGATCGCCAGCAGCAACGACCTGGGCTGGGATCCGGAGGACGTGGACGCCGCGATCGGGCCGGCGGTGGACGCGATCGTGTCCGCCTCGCCCTCGGCCCGGCTCATCGCGCTGGACTCGGTCTGGGGCCCCGACCCGCGCCCCTCCGATCTCGACGAGTACGACGCGGCGCTGGTCGAGGCCGTGACGGCCGCCGGCGGCGGTGCGCTGGAGTACCCGGACCCTCTCCGCGAGGACGGGCTGCTCGGCGAGGACGGCGTGCATCCCACCGTCGAGGGCCAGCGCGCCCTGGCCGACGCCTTCGAGGTGGCGGCCGAGAAGTCCGGCCTCGCCCGGGCGGTGCCGACGGGACAGAAGGCGACGGACGCGCCGGCGGCCTGACTCCGACGCGGGGCGCCGCCGTGACGGCGCCCCGCCGGGTCAGCGCGCGGTGCTGTTCCGGCCGTCGCGCCAGCCGAGCAGGTCGCGCACGGGCGCGAGGTCGATGTCCGGACCGGTGATGCCGAGCGTGAACAGGCGGGCGCCCAGGTCGTACTGCTGGTCGAGCACGTCGAATGAGGCGTCGCCGACACCGCCGCGCACGCTCGCGCCGGTCGAGATCTCGATCGCGGCCGGGTCGCGGTCGACGCGGCCGCACCACTCCGAGAGCACGCCGAGCTTGCGCTCGAGCGTCGGGACGTCCGAGAAGCTGTGCCAGATGTCGGCGTGCTCGGCGACGATCCGCAGCGTCTTCTTCTCGCCGCCGCCGCCGATCATCACCGGGATGTCGCGGGTGGGCGCCGGGTTGAGCATCGACCACCGGCTGCGGATGCGCGGCATCGCCTCGGAGAGCTCGTCGAGGCGGGAGCCGGCGGTGCCGAACTCGTAGCCGTACTCCTCGTAGTCGCGCTCGAACCAGCCCGAGCCGATGCCGAAGATCAGACGACCCTCGGCGCCCTTGGCGCTGATGTGGTCGACCGTGCGCGCCATGTCGGCGAGGAGGTCGGGGTTCCGGTAGCTGTTGCAGGTGACCAGCGGGCCGAACTCGATGCGGCTGGTCTGCTCGGCCCAGGCCGCGAGCATGCTCCAGCCCTCGAAGTGCAGGCCGTTCGGCTCTCCCGAGAGCGGGAAGAAGTGGTCCCAGTTGAAGGCGATGTCGACGCCGAGGTCCTCGAGCTCCGCGAGCGTGTCGCGGATGACCTCGTAGGGGACGTGCTGCGGTGCGATCTGGACGCCGATGCGGACGGGGCGCGCGTGTGCGGTTGTCATGCCCTCACGCTAGCGAGCGGTGCGCCTCACGGGGATCCCCGCTGCGGCCCCCGGAGGGACGGCGCGCTACTCCCCCGCCGGGTCCGGCGACGCCGAGGGCGCCTCGTCGCTCGTGGAGCGGGCGAGCTTGACGACGGTGGCCCCCTCGTCGTCGAACAGGCGGAGCCGTCCGCCGTCGATCGAGGCCATCGCCGCCTCCGAGAAGATCATCGGCAGCGCGACGCCGTCGCAGGCGATCAGCGTGCTCGGCCCGGCCGAGACGGTGAGGGCGCCCTCCTGGTCGATCGACCACTCGCCCTGCGCGCCGTTGCAGCCGTCGGAGCCCGTCCAGGTCCCGTCCTCCGCGATCAGGAGGAACGGAACGTCGGGCGCGTCGTAGGAGACGCCCGTCACCCAGCGGCCGACCAGGTCCTCCGGGGAGGGCGCCGTCATCGCGTCGACCCCGGAGCCCTCGGCGCAGCCGGTGAGCCCGAGCACGGCCGCGAGGACGAGGATCCCGCCCGCGCGTCCGGCCGCGACCCGCCTCATCGCCCGAGGAGCTTCTGCAGCTGCTCGAGCTCCTCCGGCGTGGGCTGGGCGCCCTTGCCGGCGCCGCCGCCCAGGCCGAAGCCGGAGCCGCCCGCATCGCCCGGGCGGGGCCCGGAGGTGATCGCCGCGTTCTCGGCCGCGCGCTTGGCGGGGTTGCCGGACTTGCTGCTCTTCTTCTTCTGCGGCTTCGGGCGGCCCTGGTAGCCGGCGCCGGGCACGGGGCCCATCCCGGGGACCGAGGGCATGCCGCCCTTGGCGACCGTCTTCATCATCTTGGCGGCCTGCTCGAAGCGCTGGACGAGCTGGTTGACGTCCGTGACCGTCATGCCGGAGCCGCGGGCGATGCGCAGGCGCCGCGAGCCGTTGAGCAGCTTCGGGTTGACCCGCTCCGCCTTCGTCATCGACTGGATGATCGCCTCGGTGCGCACGATCTCGCGCTCGTCGAACTGGTCGAGCTGCTCTCGCATGCCCTTCGCACCGGGCAGCATGCCGATCATCTTCTTGATCGAGCCCATGTTGCGCAGCTGCTGCATCTGGCCGAGGAAGTCGTCGAGGGTGAACGTGTCCCCCATGATCTTCTCGGCGATCTTGCGCGCCTCGTCCTCGTCGAACGCGGACTGGGCCTGCTCGATGAGGGTCAGTACGTCGCCGAGGTCGAGGATGCGGCTCGCCATGCGGTCGGGGTGGAACTGCTCGAAGTCGTCGAGCGACTCGCCCGTGGAGGCGAAGAGGATCGGGCGGCCGGTGAGCGAGGCGACCGAGAGCGCCGCGCCGCCGCGGGCGTCGCCGTCGAGCTTGGAGAGGACGACGCCGGTGAAGTCGACGCCCTCCTGGAAGGCCTTCGCGGTCGCGACCGCGTCCTGGCCGATCATCGCGTCGATGACGAACAGCACCTCGTCGGGGTTCGTGACGCGGCGGATGTCGGCGGCCTGCTTCATCATGTCGGCGTCGACGCCGAGGCGTCCGGCCGTGTCGATGATGACCGTGTCGTACTGCTTGTCGGTCGCGAAGCGGATCGCGTTCTGGGCGACCTTGACCGGGTTGCCGACGCCGTTGCCCGGCTCGGGCGCGTAGACCGCGACTCCGGCCTGCTCGCCGACGACCTGCAGCTGCTGCACCGCGTTGGGGCGCTGGAGGTCGGCCGCGACGAGCAGCGGGGTGTGGCCGTCCTTGCCGAGGTACTTGCCGAGCTTGCCCGCGAGCGTCGTCTTGCCCGCGCCCTGGAGGCCGGCGAGCATGATGACGGTCGGCGGGCGCTTGGCGAACTCGAGGCGGCGCGACTGCCCGCCGAGGATCGCGACGAGCTCCTCGTTGACGATCTGGACGACCTGCTGGGCCGGGTTGAGCGCCTTGTTGACCTCGTCGCCGAGGGCGCGCTCGCGGACCTTGCCGGTGAACTCCTTCACGACCTCCAGCGCGACGTCGGCGTCGAGCAGCGCGCGCCGGATCTCGCGGACGGTGCCGTCGACGTCCGACGCGGAGAGCTTGCCCTTCGTGCGGAGGTTCTTGAAGGTCTCGACGAGTCGATCGGAGAGGGTGCCGAAAGTAGCCATGATGCCCGGAATTCTACCGGAGGCCCGGAGGGTCGGCGGGCGGGGCCGCCGATCGGCCCGCGATCGGCGCGATCACGGTGGTGCGGATTAACTGGTCCGAGTCCAAGAACAGGGCTAGGGTGGCCCGGTGATCGAGACACTCGTGGCGGGCGATTCCGCGGACCCCCTGGACTACACCGACGGCTGGGAGCTGCAGCGCCGCCTGCACGCCGAGGTGGTGGCGGGCTCGAGGCCGGACATCCTCGTGCTCTGCGAGCACTCCTCCGTCTACACCGCAGGCAAGCGCACCGAGGCGCACGAGCGCCCGGACGACGGCTCGCCCGTGGTCGACGTCGACCGCGGAGGGCGGATCACCTGGCACGGCCCGGGGCAGCTCGTCGGCTACCCGATCGTGCGGCTCGGCGAGCCCGTCGACGTGGTCGCCTACGTCCGCTCGCTGGAGGGCGTGCTGATCGCCGCTCTCGACGACCTGGGCGTGCAGGGGCGGCGCGTCGACGGGCGCTCGGGAGTGTGGATCCCGAGGGACGGCGGCGCCGACAAGATCGCCGCGATCGGCATCCGCGTCGCCTCGGGCGTGACGATGCACGGATTCGCCCTCAACGTCTCGAACAGCCTCGAGCCCTACGCCCGCATCGTCGCCTGCGGCATCGCCGACGCCGGAGTGACCACGCTCGAGCGCGAGCGCGGCGAGGCTCCGCCCATGGAGGCGGTGCGGGCGCGGGTGGCGGCGCGCTTCTCGGAGGCGGCCCCCGCCTTCTCCGCCCGCATCGAGGAGGTCGCCGCGTGAGCGCCGAGGCCGGCGGCCGCAAGCTCCTGCGGCTGGAGATCCGCAACGCCGAGACGCCGATCGAGCGCAAGCCCGAGTGGATCCGCACGAAGGCCTCGATGGGCCCGGAGTACCGGCAGCTGCAGTCGCTGGTGAAGAGCGAGGAGCTGCACACCGTCTGCCAGGAGGCGGGCTGCCCCAACATCTTCGAGTGCTGGGAGGACCGCGAGGCGACCTTCCTCATCGGGGGCGCCCAGTGCACCCGCCGCTGCGACTTCTGCCAGATCGACACCGGGAAGCCCGCGGACTACGACGCGGACGAGCCCCGGCGCGTCGGCGAGTCCGTGGCGCGGATGAACCTCCGCTACGCGACCGTCACCGGAGTCGCCCGCGACGACCTGCCGGACGAGGGCTCCTGGCTCTACGCCGAGACCATCCGCCAGATCCACGCCCAGGCTCCGGGCACGGGGGTCGAGATCCTGGTCCCGGACTTCACGGGCCGCGCCGAGCACCTGCAGAGGGTGTTCGACGCGGAGCCGGAGGTGTTCGCCCACAACGTCGAGACGGTCCCGCGGATCTTCAAGCGCATCCGGCCGGCCTTCCGCTACGAGCGCTCGCTCGACGTGCTCACCCAGGGCCGGGAGGCGGGGCTGATCACGAAGTCGAACCTCATCCTCGGCATGGGCGAGGAGCGGGAGGAGATCTCGCAGGCGCTGCAGGACCTCCACGACGCCGGCACCGACATCGTGACCATCACGCAGTACCTCCGCCCGACGCCGCGGCATCTGCCGGTGGACCGCTGGGTGCACCCGGAGGAGTTCGTGGCGATCAAGGAGGAGGCCGAGGACATCGGCTTCCTCGGCGTCCTCGCGGGGCCCCTGGTCCGCTCCTCCTACCGGGCCGGCCGGCTCTGGGCGCGCTCGATGGAGTCGAAGGGGCTGCCGGTCCCGGAGCACCTGCGCCACCTCGCAGACGCGGCACTGGGCTTCTCGCAGGCCGTGTAGCCCGCCACCGGGACGGCGCCGGCGCGTCGTCCCGGGCGGGGCCGCTCAGCTGACGAGCTGCTGGGCGAAGACGTGGGGGGTGAAGCCGGTGAGGTCGCCGATGCCCTCGCCCTGGCCGACGAGCTTGATCGGGATGCCGGTGCGCTCCTGGACCGCGAGGACGAAGCCGCCCTTCGCGGAGCCGTCGAGCTTGGTGATGACCAGGCCGGTGACGCCCGCGTGCTCGATGAACGCCTCGGCCTGGCTCAGCCCGTTCTGACCGGTCGTCGCGTCGAGCACGAGCAGGATCTCGGAGATCGGGGCCTGCTTCTCGATGACGCGCTTGATCTTCGTGAGCTCGTCCATCAGCCCGCCCTTGGTGTGCAGGCGGCCGGCCGTGTCGATGATGACCATCTCGACGCCGGTGTCCTTCGCGAACTGCACGGTCTGGAAGGCGACGGACGCCGGATCCTGGCGCTCCTGCTGAGGGCGGACGATCTGGGCGTCGGCGCGCTGCGCCCAGGTGGCGAGCTGGTCGACCGCCGCCGCGCGGAAGGTGTCGGCCGCGCCGACCACGACGCTCCGGCCGTAGTTGCGGAGGAACTTGGCGAACTTGCCGATGGTCGTGGTCTTGCCGACGCCGTTCACGCCGACCACGAGGATCACGGCGGGGCGCTCGCTGAGCTTGAGTGTGGTGTCGTACTTCGACAGGCGCTCCTCGAGGGACTCGCGGAGCATCCGCTGCAGGTCGCGCGGGTCGGTGGTGGAGTAGCGGGCGACCTTGGCGCGGAGGTCGTCGACGATCTCCTCGGTGATGTCGGGGCCGAAGTCGGCGGTGATCAGCGCCGTCTCGAGGTCGTCCCAGGTCTGGTCGTCGATCGTGCGCTTCTCGAACAGGCCGCGCAGTGCGCGGCCGAGCGACCAGGAGGTGCGTTCTGCCATGGGTCCAGGCTACCGGCGGGCGCGCCTCCGAGCGGTCGGGGAGGCGGGTTCAGGCCGGGGGCGCGGCGACGCGCTGGCCGACGACGGCCGAGACGCCGTCCTGCCGCATCGAGACGCCGTAGAGGGCGTCCGCGATCTCCATGGTGCGCTTCTGGTGGGTGATGACGATCAGCTGGCTCGAGGTGCGCAGGTCCTCGAAGATGCTGAGCAGTCGGCCGAGATTCGCGTCGTCGAGAGCGGCCTCCACCTCGTCCATGATGTAGAAGGGGCTCGGCCGCGACTTGAAGATGGCGACCATGAACGCCACGGCCGCGAGCGAGCGCTCCCCTCCGGAGAGGAGCGACAGCCGCTCGATCTTCTTGCCGGCTGGCCGCACCGCGACCTCGATGCCGGTGGTGAGCAGGTTCTCCGGGTCGGTCAGGCGGATGCTGCCGGTGCCGCCGGGGAAGAGGACGGGGAACACGTCCGCGAACGCCGCCTGCGTGTCGTCGAAGGCGGAGGCAAACACCGTCTGCATCGTCTCGTCGAGCTCCTCGATGATGGTGAGCAGGTCCCGCCGGGTCCCGGTGAGGTCGGCCAGCTGCTCGGTCAGGAACGCGTGCCGCTGCTCCAGCGCGGCGAACTCCTCCAGCGCGAGCGGATTGACGCGGCCCAGCTGCCCCAGCTGCTTCTCGGCCTTCTCGAGGCGGCGGCGCTGCTCCTCGCGGACGTAGGGCCGCGGCTCCTGCTCCTCGTCCGTCTCGTCGGGGACGCCGACTCCGGGACCGTACTCCTCCACCAGCACGTCCTCGGTGAGCCCGAGCTCGGACGCGGCGCGCTCGAGCAGACCGGTGAGCTGCAGCCTCTTCTCGTAGATCTGCAGCTCGAGGCCGTGGACGCTCTCGGTGACGGACTGGAGCCGGTCGCGCACGCTCCCCTCCTCGCGGCGGAGCCCCTGCAGCTCGGCGTTCTGCTGCGAGCGCGCCGCCTCGGCCGCGACGAGCTCGGCCCGGGCCTGCTGGACGGAGCGGTCGACGGAGGCGAGGACGGCGGGGAGCGCGGCGGTCACCTCGGCCGCGGCGTCGCGCTGGCGACGGCGGATCACGGCGCGGCGTGCGGCCTCGTCGGCGGCGGCGCGGTCGGCGGCCAGCTGGCGGGCCAGCGCCTCTCCGCGGGACTGCTCCGCCCGCACCCGCTCCTTGGCGGTCTCGACGCCGAGCCGCGCCTCGATCTCGCGCTCGCGTGCGGTGTCGACGTCGCGCTGCAGACCGTCGCGGGCGCTCGCGTCGAGCACCGGCCGAGGCCGGGCGCGCGCGGCGTCGAGCGCCGACCTCGCCTCCTGGGCCGCGCGCTCGGCGTCGCCGACCCGGTCCGAGGCGACGGCCAGCGCCCTCGAGCCCCGGCCGTGCTCGGCGGTGGCCGCCTCGAGCTGGGCGCGCACGCCGCCGAGCCGCTCGGTGTGGGCGGCACGGGCGGCGTCGTGCTCGCGGAGGGCCGAGAGCGCGCTCGCGGCCTGCTCCTTCGCGCCGCGGAGCGCACCGGTCTGCTCGGCGAGCTCGAAGCGGAGCCGGTCGATCCCGCCCTGGACCTCCTCCAGCCGGGCGGCGGCCGAGTCGCGCTCGGAGACGAGCTCGATCCGGCTGCGCTGCCCGCCGGAGCCGGCGCTCTGCACGGCGTCGGAGACGGTCGCGCCGTCGCGGGTGACCAGGACGGTGCCCGGATCGATGCGCTCCCTCAGGCGCCGCGCCGCGGCGAGGTCCTCGACCACGAGGAAACGCTCGAGGAGCGAGAGGACCCCGGCCGGCGCCGTGACGAGGTCGCCCGCGCGTTCCGCCCCCTCGGGAACGGTGAGAGCGACGTGCGGCCGGGCGGCGTCGGCGACCAGCAGCTCGACGCGTCCGAGGTCGCGCTCCAGCGCGGCGTCCAGAGCCGCGTCGGCCCGGGCGGTCGACTCGACCAGCACGGCGTCGGCGACCGCGCCGAGGGCGGCGGCGATCGCGGCCTCGGAGCCCGGCCGCACCTGGATCCGCTCGGCGACCCGGCCGCGCACCCCCTCGATCCGGGCGGCGATCAGCTCGGCCGAGCCGTCCGAGACGTCGAGCGCCAGCGACAGGGCACCCGTGCGGGCGGCCAGCGCCTCGCGCTCGCGCTCCAGGGCGTGCAGCTCCTCGCGCAGCCGCTCGATCCCGCCCTCGGCGGCCGAGACCGCGGACTGGGCGAGCTCGTAGCCCTCGTCGAGTCCGCCGTCGGGGCCGCGGCCCGCGTCGTCCAGCTCGGCCTCCAGAGCGTCGAGCGCCCGCCGCGCCGCCTCCTTCCGCCGGTCGGCCGCGTCGAGGGTGTTCTGCGCGCGCAGGACCTCGCCCCGGACGGACGCGAGACGGGAGGCGGCGGTGTCGGCCTGCCCCGAGAGGGTGGAGAGCTCGAGGTCGTAGCGCGAGACGAGGGCCGCCTGCGCGGCGATCTCCTCGTCGACCGCGTCGAGGGCGGAGCGGGCGGCGACGGTCGTGCGCTGCGCCTGTACCCACGCCGTCTCCGCGTCGAGGACGGCCTGCCGCAGGCGCTCCAGCTCGACCCGCGCCTCCTCCACCTGCGCCGGCGTCACGCGCGGCTGGATCTGCGGCTGCTCGGACTCGAGCTCGAGCATCGCGAGCCGCTGCCCGGCGAGGGCCGAGAGGTTGCGCAGCCGCTCCAGCACCGACTCCAGCTCGAACGAGGTGCGCCGGGCGTCGTCGACCGCGTCGCCGACCGCCTCCGCCTCGATCCGCGCTCGCCGGAGCGTCGCCTGCTCGAGCCGCTGCTGCAGGACCACCCGCTCGCTGTGCCGCTCGCTCTCGGTGCGGGCGAAGCCGTCCAGGGCGGTCCTGAGCGCGACCACGTCGTCCGCGAGCAGGCGCGCCCGGGCGTCGCGCACCACGGCGGCGATCGTCTGCGCCTGCCGTGCGACCTCGGCCTGGCGCCCGAGGGGCTTGAGCTGGCGCCGGATCTCGCCCGCGAGGTCGGAGAGGCGGGTCAGGTTCGCCTGCATCGCCTCGAGCTTGCGGAGCGTCTTCTCCTTGCGGCGGCGGTGCTTGAGGATCCCGGCGGCCTCCTCGATGAACCCGCGCCGCTCCTCGGGGGTCGCGTGCAGCACGGCGTCGAGCTGTCCCTGCCCCACGATGACGTGCATCTCGCGCCCGAGACCGGAGTCGCTCAACAGCTCCTGCACGTCGAGCAGCCGGCAGCCGCGTCCATTGATCGCGTACTCGCTGCCGCCGTTGCGGAAGAGGGTCCGGGTGATCGTCACCTCGGTGTACTCGATCGGCAGGGCGCCGTCCGAGTTGTCGATGGTGAGCGCGACCTCGGCGCGGCCGAGGGGTCCGCGGGTGGAGGTGCCCGCGAAGATGACGTCCTCCATCTTGCCGCCGCGGAGCGTCTTCGCCCCCTGCTCACCCATCACCCAGGCGAGCGCGTCGACGACGTTGCTCTTGCCCGAGCCGTTGGGGCCGACGACGCAGGTGACCCCCGGCTCGAAGGCGAACGTGGTCGGCTGAGCGAAGGACTTGAAGCCCTTGAGGGTCAGGCTCTTCAGGTACACCCGGCCGCCTCGCTCCCGTCCACAACGCCTCCACGGTAGCCGACGGCCGCGGCCGGGCCGGGAGGCGGAGCCCCGACCGGCCGACGGACCGCCGCGATCCCGCACCGGAACAGGCGCAGGAGGCCGCCGCGGGCGCCGGGACGTGCACACTGGGGTGGTGAACCGCACCTCCGACCCGGCGCTCCGGATCCGTGAGCTCGCGATCCCCGAGGCCGTGGGCGCCGACGGCTGGAGCGACTTCCTCGCCCTGACCGCGATCGGCGATGCGGTGGGGACCGCCCCGGACTGCCGGGCCGTCTACACCTGGAACGCCGAGGAGAACCGACCGATGCTCGCCGTGAACGAGGCCGTCGGCTTCACCCCCGTCGCCCACGAGGGCCAGTGGAGGAAGGAGCTCTCATGACCCCGCTCGTCGAGCCCGGACCGCCGCTGACCGCCGCCGAGCGCGAGCGGTTCGCCCGGCAGATCCGCCTGGCGCCCCTCGGGGAGCTCGGACAGCGGCGCCTCCGGAACGCGCGCGTGCTGATCCTCGGCGCGGGCGGCATCGGCTCGCCGGTGATCACGGCGCTCGCCGCGGCCGGGGTCGGGCGGCTCGGCATCGTGGACGGCGACGTCGTCGAGCTCTCGAACCTGGCGCGGCAGACGGCGCACGACGACTCCTCGGTGGGCCGGTCGAAGGCGGAGTCGGCGGCGGCGACCGCGCGGCGGCTCTCCCCCGGCATCGACGCCCGGGCCTTCCCGGTGTCGCTGACCTCGGCCAACGTCGACGCCCTGGTGGCGGGCTGGGACGTCGTGGTCGACGGCTTCGACACCTTCGGCGCGCGCTACCTCGCCTCGGACGCGACGACGCGCGCCGGGATCCCGCACGTGTGGGGGTCGGCGCTCGGCTTCGACGGGCAGCTCTCGACCTTCTGGGCCGGCGCTCCGGGCGGAGGGGTGACCCTGCGCGCGCTGCACCCCGAGGCCGAGGACGCGGGTGACAGCTGCTCGACGGTGGGCGTGCTGGGCGCGCTCTGCGCGCTGATCGGCTCGGCCATGGCGGCCGAGGTCGTGAAGCTCGTGACCGGGGCGGGCGAGCCGCTGTTCGGTCGCGTCCTCGTGCACGACGCTCTCGACTCCTCCTGGGCCGAGCTTCCTCTCGAGCGGCGGGTGCCGCCGGTCCCGGAGCGGCGGGCCGCGGCGGGCTCGATCACGGCGGCCGAGCTGCGGGAGCGGCTGGCCGGGCCGACGCCCCCGAGCGTCGTCGACCTCCGCGAGGACGACGAGGACCGGTCCGTCGCGGTGCCCGGTGCCGTGCGGATGCCGATGTCGCGCTTCGACCCCGCCGCTCTGCCGGCCGGTCCGCTCGTGCTGCACTGCGCCTCCGGGGTCCGGTCGCGTCTCGCGGCGGAGCGCGCGGCGGCGGCGGGCGTGGCGTCCGACTCGCTCGACGGCGGGATGGCGTCGTGGCGGGAGCGGTGACCCGCCCCGCGGCCGCGTGCGCCGCGGAACGGGAGGGGTGAGGCGCACCCAGCGCCCTGCCGATCGGCGACCCGGGATGTTCGGTGCTCGCAGCGGAGAGGATCCGTCCTTCTCCGCGGATCAGGGCGGAGCAGTGTCCGAAGCTGATCGGCGGTGGCGTGCTCGCGGCCACCGTTCCGAGGAGAGCACCCATGCCGACGCCTTCACCGCACTCCGCGCGGCAGGCGGCGCTGCTCGATCCTCCCGACCCGCTCGACCCCGGCGCGGAGGCGTGATGCCCGAGGTCTGGAGTCCCGCCGAGAGGCGGCTGCGTCGGCTCGGCTGGATTCCGCGGCGCCCCCTGCCGCGAGGTGCCGTCTGCGACGCGATCGTCTCGCCGCGCCTCAGCCTCAGCCGCGCCTGGCTGCAGACCGGGGAGTTCGAGGTCCTCCCCCATCCCGGAAGGCTCCGCGTGCTCTTCAGCCTCGACGGGACCGGCCGCCTCTCCGCCCGGGGCCGCGACCACCGGCTCCCGGCCGGCAGCGCTCTCGTGACCCGCGCCTCGACGGTGCAGTACGCGGCGGCGCTCAGTCCGTGGGCGCGCTTCGAGTGGCAGCTGCGCCCCTCGGTGCTCCGCGCGAGCGAGTTCGCCTCGCTCACGGACCGGGTCCTCGCCCTCCCCGAGGCCTACTGGCGCGCACTCACCGGTGCGGCGAACACCGTCCTCAGTTTCGGCGTCGAGCCCTCGGACGCGGCCTTCGAGCACTTCGAGATCGCGAGCGAGCACCTCCTGGCCTCGGCCTTCTCGGCGCTGCTGCCCTCCTCTGACCGAGAGGACCGGTCCCCCGCCGCCGTGTATGCGAACGGCACGCGCCTGATCGAGCGGCACTACCGCGACCGCTCCTTCACGGTGGAGACGCTCGCGGAGAGTCTCGGCGTGTCGGTCAGCCACCTGCACCGGGCGTTCTCGGCCGCCGGCACCACCCCTCGTCAGCGGATCGAGCGTGCGCGGGCCTTCGAGGCGCAGCGCCTCCTCGACGAGCTCGGCCCGCGGGCGGCGACGGACCTGGAGCGCGTGGCGCGGTCGGCCGGCTTCAGCTCGCGGATCCACATGCAGCGGACCCTCCGCCGGATAGACGACGCGGGCTGACGTGCGCCGCCGCGTCCCCCGCGCCGGACGGGCTCCCGGCGAGGAGGCGCCCTGAGCGGCTCCCCCGGCCCGGCGGCGCGACGGAACGTCCACGGTCGGGCATGGAATCTCGTCGCGGCCCGTTCCGCGTCGACCGGAGGCCGGACGTTCGGCAGGATCGGCGCGTCCACCACCCCTCGCAGGAAAGAAAGAAAAGGAACACCATGACGGACACCAACTCCCTGGACCCGACGGCAGCGCACTCGCGCTCCCTCCCCCCGCGGATCGACTCGACCCGCGGGGGGCCCGCCCGGCGGACGATCATGTCGGGTGCGGCCTGGTCCGTCCCCGTCGTCGCCGCGGCGGTCGCGACCCCCGCGGCCGCCGCGTCCACCGGCCTCACCCTCGCCTTCGACGCCCCGGCGTACTCCTTCCCCGCCTGCACCACGAGAACGGTCTCCGTCCTCGCCACGACCAACGGTGCTCCCGCTGCCGGCGACACGGTCACCATCACTCTCCCCGCCGGCCTGACCAGCGGCGGCGCGCAGACCGTCAGGGCGACGACCGGCGCGGACGGACGCGTGAGCATCCCGGTCACGGCCGGGAACGTGGCGCAGAACGGCATCACCCTCTCCGCCGTCTCCGGCGCCGCGGGCGCGACGGCGACCGCGAGCACCACCGCGACCACGGGGACCGCCGTCCGGTACGTCACCGACGGCGGAGGGACGACGCCGGAGTCGAACGGCAACGTGCCCTCGGGAGCCAAGACCGTCGGACCCCGGTACTACCTGACGGAGTCGGGCGAGCTCTATCACGGCGGGGGGCGGATCGCGCGCGGCGTCACCAGCGTCCAGGGCTTCCGCGACGAGCAGAACCGCGACGTCGCCGACTTCGTGGTCGACGGCGTCTTCTACCGCTTCGTCACCGGAGACGCCGCGCCGAAGGCCATCGGGAGCGGCGTGCCGGCCGGATCGACGGTCCATGCGCCCGCCTTCTACGTCACACCGAACGGCGAGCTGCGGCGCGCCGGCGGAGCCCTCGTGACCACCGGAGTGACGAGCGCGGACTCCTTCCGCGACCAGAGCAACAACGACGTCATCGACGTGATCGTCGGCTCGGAGCTCGTCCGCTACATCAACTCCACGAAGAACCAGGTCTACGCCAGGAACGTTCCGGCAGGATCGACGGCCTTGGCGCCCTCGTACCACCTGACGCCGGACGGGCGCCTCTTCAACAGCAGCATCCTGGTCGCCACCGGGGTGACCAGTGCCGACGCCTACCGCGATCGACAGAACCGTGACGTCGTGGACGTGATCCAGAACGGCGCTCTCGTCCGGTACGGCGCGTTCGCGGACAGGACGCAGCCGCAGATCCGCGTCGCCTCCGGTGTGCCCTCCGACGCCACCATCTACGCGCCGGACGCCTACGTGACCCGGGACGGCCGGGCCTTCGTCAGCGGCGTGCTGGTCGCCACCGGAGTCTCCTCGGCGTTCGGATTCCGCGACGTGCAGAATCGCAACGTGCTCGACACGATGACCAACGTCCTGTGCCCGTGACGCACGGGATCGGCCGCTGATCCGGTCCTGCCCCGCCGCACGCGGGTCCGAGGGAGGCGTCCCGCGGGTCCCTGTGCGGCGGGACAGGACCAGTCCGTCCTCGGGATGCAGCGTCCTCCAGAAGCGCGGACGCACCTGCTGCGGACCGCGCGGAGCGGACGCACCGGTCCGGTCGAGGACGGCTCGTCACGGAGGGCTCTTCGGGGTCAGCCGCCGGCGAACGGCGGCAGGACGTCGACCGCGGCATCGGGACGCAGCGGCGTGGCCCTGTCCGCGGTCGACACGCCGTCGACCAGGTAGGTGCACCGTGCGAGCACGTCGGCGGCCGAGGGCGCGGAGGCGACGAGTCGCTCCTCGAGAGCGCCCAGGTCGGGCACCTCGTCGAGCTCGTCGGAACCACGGCCGAGGGCGGCCTTGGCCGCCGCGAAGTAGCGGACCCGCATGCTCATCCGCCGATCGCGCTCATCGTGCGCTCGGGCTGCACGAAGCCCGCCCGGTTCATCTCGTGTCCCGCGGGCTTGGCCCACATCGCCCCGCGCCAGAGCTGGGCGACCTCGTGGTCGTCCGCGCCCGCGCGCATCGGGCCGAGCAGGTCCGTCTCCTCGTTCGAGAAGAGGCAGCTGCGGACACCGCCCTCGGCGGTGAGCCGGGTGCGGCGGCAGTCGTCGCAGAAGTTCTCGGTGACGGACGCGATGATCCCCACCTGGCCGAGCACCTCGGACCCCCCGGCCTCGCGGACGTCGAAGAGCTCGGCGGGGGCGCCGTCACGGGGGGCCGCGTGCGGGCTGAGCGAGAAGCGCTCCGAGAGCAGCGCCCGGATGTCCGCGGCGGTGATCATGGTCGCGCGGTCCCAGCCGTGGTCGGCGTCGAGCGCCATCTGCTCGATGAAGCGGAGCTGGTGGCCTCCCGCGAGGGCCCAGGCGAGCAGCTCCGGGGCCTCGTGGTCGTTGATCCCGGGCAGGAGCACCGCGTTGATCTTGGTCTGGTCCAGGCCGGCGGGACCGAGCGCGTCGATGCCCGCGAGCACGCGGTCGAGGAACGGGCGACGGGTGACCTTCGCGAAGGTCTCGGCGCAGATCGAGTCGAGCGAGACGTTGACGCGGTTCAGGCCGGCGTCGGCGAGCGCCGCCGCCCGACCCGACAGGCCGATCGCGTTCGTGGTGAGCGAGATCTCGGGGCGCGGGTCGAGGGAGGCGACGTCGCGGATGATGTCGACGAGGTCCTTGCGCAGGAGCGGCTCGCCGCCGGTGAAGCGGATCTGGCGGACGCCGAACTGCTCCACGGCGATGCGCGCGAGGCGGAGGATCTCCTCACGGCTCAGCAGGGACGCGGGCGGCTGGAACGGCAGGCCCTCCGCCGGCATGCAGTAGGTGCAGCGCAGATTGCACTTGTCCGTCAGCGAGATCCGCAGATCGTCCGCGACGCGCCCGTAGGTGTCCAGGAGGAGCGGGGTGGCGGGGCGGTCGGCCGGGAGGACCGCGCTGCGCTGTCGGGGCCGGAAGCCCGGGATCCCCAGTGCTGTGCTCATCCGCTCACACTACGCCGCGGAACCGGGCGCGACCCGGCAAGATGGACTCGGTCCTGCCGCCGGTCGGGCTCCGCCGCTCGCGAGAGGACACGATGACCTCGATCGACCTGCACGCCGCCCGGGTGCGGGCGCTGCTCGCGCCGCTGGCCACGCGGGGTGCCCGCGAGACCCTGAGCCTGGATCCGGCCGCGGTCGCCGCCGATCCGGGCGCGTACGACCGGCGGGTCCTCGCCCGCTCCGTCGACTCCCCGCTCGACCTGCCGCGCTTCGACAACTCGCAGATGGACGGCTTCGCGGTGCGGGCGGCCGACCTCGACGCGGCGGCGCCGGAGCATCCCGTCGCCCTGCCCGTCTCGGCGCCGATCCCCGCGGGCGACCGGGCGCCGCGGCACGAGCCCGGCACGGCGACACCGATCATGACCGGCTCGCCGCTGCCGGAGGGGGCCGACGCCGTCGTCCCGGTCGAGCGCGTCGATCCTCCGCGCTTCCCCGCGGCGGGCAGCGTCGCCTTCGCGCATCCGGTGGTGCCGGCGACCTTCGTCCGAGCCAGGGGCAGCGACGCCCGCCGCGGCGAGCTCGCCCTCCCGGCCGGCACGGTCCTCCGCGCGGCCCACTACGGACTCCTCGCCTCCCTCGGGCTGACCGAGGCGGAGGTGCTGCCGCGACTCCGGGTGCTCGTCGTCCCCACCGGCAACGAGATCCGTCCCGCAGGCGCCGTCCTCGAGGAGGCGCAGATCCACGACGCGAACGGCGCCCTGCTGGCCGAGGCCGTCCGCGAGGCGGGCGCGCTGCCCGTCGTCGCCGCCTGCACGAGCGATCGGGCCGAGGACCTCCTGGCGCTGCTCGAGGAGCACGCGGGCGCGGCCGACCTGGTGATCACGGTCGGCGGTGTCAGCGCGGGCGCCTACGAGGTCGTCCGCGACGCGCTCGGCCCGGCGGGCTCGGAGTTCGGCCACGTCGAGATGCAGCCGGGCGGCCCGCAGGGCCTCGGTCTCGTGCGCGTGGCCGAGGGGCTGCACCTGCCGGTGGTCTCGCTTCCCGGGAACCCGGTGAGCGCCCTGGTCTCGTTCGAGGTGTTCCTCCGGCCCGTGCTGCGCTCGCTCGCGCGACGGACGCCCGCCGAGCGGCCGCGGCTCCGTGCGCGCCTCGGCACGGCGCTCGACTCGCCTGCGCACCTGCACCAGATCCGCCGCGGAGTCCTCGACGACGAGGGCTTCGTGCACCCGGTGGGCGGGCCCGGCTCGCACCTGCTGGCGTCCTACGCCCGCTCCACCGTGCTCATCCACGTCCCCGTCGGGACGGACCACGCAGCGACCGGCGACACGGTCGAGATCTGGAGGATCGATGACTGAGAGCGATCGGCTCACCCATGTGCGCGGCGACGGAGCCGTGCACATGGTCGATGTGAGCGCGAAGGAGGTCACGGCGCGCACCGCCGTCGCCGAAGGCTACGTCGAGACCTCACCCGAGGTGGTGCGGCTCCTCGAGCAGGGCGAGCTGCCCAAGGGCGAAGCGCTCGGCGTCGCGCGGATCGCCGGGATCCTCGGCGCGAAGGCGACCTCGACCCTCATCCCGCTCTGCCACCCGCTGGCGCTGGACGGCGTCGACGTGGACCTCGAGCCGCAGGACGGCCGCGTCCGGATCGAGGCGCGCGTGCGCACGACCGGGCGCACCGGCGTCGAGATGGAGGCGCTGACCGCGGTCAGCGTGGCCGCCCTCACGGTTTACGACATGATCAAGGCGGTCGATCGCGGTGCCGCGATCACCGGCATCCGTGTGCTCGCGAAGGCGGGCGGGAGGAGCGGCTCGTGGACGAGCGGAGGAACCCCGTGACGCGGCGGGCGGTGGCGGTCGTCGCCTCCACCCGTGCCGCCTCCGGCGTGTACGAGGACCGGACGGGACCGGCGCTGGAGGCCTGGTTCACCACCCGCGGCTGGGAGTCCCGGGTGGTCGTTGTGGCCGACGGCGACGCGGTGGGCGAGGCGATCGCCGACGCGATCGCCAGCGGAGTCGACGTGGTCGTGACAACCGGCGGGACGGGCGTCGCCCCGAGCGACGTCACCCCGGAGCAGACCGCCCCCCTCCTGGAGCGGCCCCTGCCTGGCCTCGCCGAGGCGGTGCGCGCCAAGGGCGCCGCCCACGTCCCGACCGCCGTGCTCAGCCGCGGGCTCGCCGGCGTCAGCGGCCGCACCGTCGTGGTGAACCTCCCCGGCTCCCCCGGCGGCGTCCGCGACGGGATCGACGTGCTCGACCCGGTGATCGGGCACCTGCTCGACCAGCTCGGAGGCGGCGACCATGCCCGCTGAGCCGGTCGCCCTCGCCCGGCTGGCGGCCGAGGCCATCACCGTCGACGAGTGCGAGCAGGCGGTCGACTCCCCGACGCACGGCGCCGTCGTGACCTTCGCGGGCGTCGTCCGCGACCACGACGAGGGCCGCGGCGTGCTCCGGCTGTCCTACGAGGCGCACCCGGACGCCCCCGCCGCACTCCTCGCCTCCGCCCGCCGCATCGCCGAGCGCTGGCCCGACGTCCGCATCGCCGCCGTGCACCGGATCGGCGACCTCGTGGTCGGCGACCTCGCCCTCGCCTGCGCCGTGGCCTCGGCCCACCGCGCGGCGGCCTTCGAAGCCTGCGCGGCACTGGTCGACGACATCAAGGCGTCGGTGCCGATCTGGAAGGAGCAGTCCTTCGTCGACGGCAGCTCGGAGTGGGTCGCGAGCCTCGGCTGATCTTCCTTCGAGCCCGTCCCCGCCGGGCTCGGCGCGGTCGGCCGGAGAGGGTGGTCACGTTTCGCAGAGCGGGGAGCGATCGCCTAGATCGATCCGCTGGCACGCAGATCGATCGTTCGGCTCGAGGGTGTTTCATACCGAGCCCGTCCCCGCCGGGCTCGGCGCGGTCGCGGTGCTCGTCCCCGAGCCCGTCCCTGCCGGGCTCGGCGCAGTCGGCTTTCCAGGGCGGCTGCGATTCGCAGAGCGGGGAGCGACCGCCTAGATCGATCCGCTCACACGCGGACCGATCGTTCGGCTTGAGGGGAGAGCGAGGGGGTGGCGGGTCGACATCGGGAGGTCGCCCACTGATCCGCAAGGACGGGGCCCGAGGTGTGGCGCATCGGATGGCGGATCCGCCGGGGGGACGGAGGCGCGGCATGGACCTGAACACGATCCAGCGCGTCCGGGTGGTGCGCGAGCGCTCCGAGCTGGCGGGCCGCGGGCCGCGCTCAGCGGTCATCGGAGGCGGCTCCTGGGTGTTCTCCCTCCCCCACGACCACCTCGACGAGCTCCTCGACCTGCAGGGATTCGCGTGGGAGCCGATCGTGCGCACGGACGCCGGGCTCTCGATCGCGGCGACCTGCACGCTCAGCGAGCTCGCCGCGATGCCCGACGCGGGCGACACCGCCCATCCGCTCTTCTTCCAGTGCTGCACGGCACTGCTGGGCTCCTTCAAGATCTGGAACGTCGCCACTGTCGGCGGCAACATCGCCAACGCCCTGCCCGCAGGACCGATGATCAGCCTCGCCGCCGCGCTCGACGCCACCGCCCTCGTCTGGCGGGCCGACGGCTCGGACGTCGCCGTGCCGGTCGCCGAGCTCGTGACCGGCAACATGACCACTTCCCTGGCCCAGGACGACGTCATCCGCTCGATCGAGATCCCTCTCTCCTCCCTCCGGGCGCGCACCGCGTTCCGCAAGACGGCGCTCTCCCCTCTCGGACGCTCCGGCGCCGTCGTCATCGGCCGCCTCGACACCGACGGCGCGTTCGTGCTCACGATCACCGCGGCGACCGTCCGGCCGGAGCGGCTCCGCTTCGCCGCCGTTCCCTCCTCGGCCGAGCTCGCCGCGGCCGTCGACGGCGTCGCGACCTGGTTCACCGACCCGCACGGAGCCGCCGACTGGCGCCACGCCGTCGTTCGCGTGCTCGCCGAGGAGATCCGCACCGAGCTGACCGGAGGCGCCCGATGAGGTTCACCGTCAACGGGGAGCCGGTCGACGCCTCCCCCCGCCCCGGCCAGGTGCTGCGCACCCTCCTCCGCGACCACGAGCACTTCGAGGTGAAGAAGGGGTGCGACGCCGGTGACTGCGGCGCCTGCTCCGTCCTCGTCGACGGGACGCCGTTCCACTCCTGCCTCTACCCCGCCCACCGCGTCGAGGGGCGCGAGGTGACGACAGCGGCCGGCCTCGGCACGCCCGAGGAGCCGAGCGCGGTGCAGGAGGCGTTCGTCGAGGCCGGCGCGTTCCAGTGCGGCTTCTGCACGGCCGGCATGGTGGTCACGGCCACGGCGCTCGACGGAGTCCGCGCCGAGGACGTGCCGCGGCTGATGAAGGGCAACCTCTGCCGGTGCACGGGCTACCGCCCCATCCGCGAGGCCGTGACGGGCGCCTGCGCGTCCGGGCACGGCGCGCACGCGGCCGAGCCGTCCGGAGCGGATCGCACGGAGGCCCCGGTCCGCGGACGGCACGCGGCCCCGCCGTCGGGTCTCACCCCCGTCCGCCGCACCGGTCGCCCGTCGGCCGAGGAGTCCCGGGTCGGCCGCTCGCTCGGCGCGCCCGCCGGCCGGCGGATCGTCCAGGGCCGCGAGCCGTTCACCCTCGACGTCGCCGTCCCCGGCCTACTGCACCTGAAGGTCGTCCAGAGCCCGCACGCCCACGCGCGCATCCGCTCGATCGATACGACCGCCGCCCGCGCGATGCGGGGCGTCGTCGCGGTCCTCACCGCCGAGGACGTCCCCGACGTCCTCTACTCCACCGCCCGCCACGAGTCCCGGCTCGACGACCCGGACGATACTCGCATGCTCGACACCGTCGTCCGGTTCCGCGGGCAGCGCGTGGCCGTGGTGGTCGCGGAGTCGGTGGCCGAGGCGGAGGCGGCCTGCCGCGCCGTCGAGGTCGACTACGAGGTACTGCCCGCCGTCTTCGACCCGGAGGAGGCGCGCTCGGCCGGCGCGCCGCTCCTGCACGCCGACAAGGATCCGATCGCCTCGCGCATCGCCCGGCCTGAGGCGAACGTCGTCGCGGAGCTCCACGGAGAGTACGGGGACGTGGCCGCCGGACTCGCGGAGGCCGACGTGGTCGTCGAGGGCCGGTACTCGACCTCCCGGGTCGCGCACACGGCGCTCGAGACCCACGGCACCATCGGCTGGCTCGAGGGCGGAGAGCTGGTGCTGCGGACCTCGACGCAGGTGCCCTTCCTCGTGCGCGACGAGATCGCGCGCCTGTTCGACCGCGATCCGTCGACCGTCCGCGTCTTCACGGCACGGGTGGGCGGCGGCTTCGGCGGCAAGCAGGAGATCCTGACGGAGGACGTCGTCGCCCTCGCCGTGCTCGCCACCGGCCGGCCCGTGCAGTTCGAGTTCACCCGGAGCGACGAGTTCACGATGGCCCCCTGCCGACACCCGATGCGGGTCGGCGTCACGCTCGGCGCCCGGCGCGACGGACGGCTGACCGCCCTCGCCGTGGACGTGCTCTCGGACACCGGCGCCTACGGCAATCACGGACCCGGCGTGATGTTCCACGGCACCTCGGAGTCGGTCGCCGTCTACAGCGCGCCCAGCAAGCGCGTCGACGCGCAGGCCGTCTACACGAACAACCTCCCCTCGGGGGCGTTCCGCGGCTACGGCCTCGGGCAGGTGATCTTCGGCATCGAGTCGGCGATGGACGATCTCGCCCGCGAGCTCGGGATCGACCCGTTCGAGCTGCGGCGGATCAACGCGGTGCGCCCGGGCGAGCCGCTGGTGGTCACGCACGTCGAGGGCGACGACATCGGCTTCGCCTCCTACGGCCTCGACCAGTGCCTCGACCTCACCGAGGCGGCCCTGGCCGGCGGCGGCGGCTCCCCCGCCCCCGACGGACCGGGGTGGCGGACAGGGCAGGGCACGGCACTGGCGATGATCGCCACCATCCCCCCGCGGGGCCACTTCTCGGAGGCGACCGTCACCGTCGACGCCGAGGGAGTGCTGACGATCGGCGTCGGCACGGCCGAGTTCGGCAACGGGACGACCACCGTGCACACGCAGCTGGTCGCGAGCGCCTTCCGCGCCTCGGCCGACCGGGTGCGGATCCGCCAGTCCGACACGGACGCGGCCCGCTACGACACCGGAGCGTTCGGCAGCGCCGGCACGGTGGTCGCGGGCAAGGCCGTCCACTCGGCCGCGACGCGCCTCCTCGCCGAGCTGCAGGCGCTCGCCAAGCGGCTGACCGGGCACGACGAGACCTTCGAGCCCGACGACGAGGGCCTGCTCGCTCCGGACGGCACCCGGGTCGCGTTCGCCGATCTGGTCCGCGCGGCCGGCGGACCGGTCACCGCGACCGGGAGCGAGGACGGCGCTCAGCGCTCGCTCGCGTTCAACGTCCAGGGCTTCCGCGTCGCGGTGCACGAGCCGACGGGCGAGGTGCGGATCCTGCAGTCGGTCCAGGCGGCCGACGCCGGCTTCGTGATCAACCCGGCGCAGTGCCGCGGGCAGGTCGAGGGCGGAGTGGCGCAGGCGATCGGCTCGGCGCTGTACGAGGAGGTGATCCTCGACGGCGAGGGCACCGTGACCACGGCGATCCTCCGGAACTACCACATCCCGCAGATGGCGGACGTGCCCGAGACCGAGGTGCTCTTCGCGGACACCGCCGACGAGCTCGGGCCGTTCGGCGCGAAGTCGATGAGCGAGGCGCCCTACAACCCGGTCGCCCCCGCACTCGCCAACGCCGTCCGCGACGCGATCGGCGTGCGGCCGACCGAGCTGCCGCTCTCCCGCGACCGGATCTGGCGGCTCCTGCACCCGGACGCCGCCCCGGTCGCGTCCGTCGAGGCGGAGGCGCCGCCCGGTTGAACGACGACGGGCTGAGCGCCGATCGGCTGCCGCAGCTCAGACGCGCGACGCCAGCTCCGTGCTCGCCCGGGCGACCTCGCGGGCGATCGCGTCCTCGTCCGCGTTCACCAGCTGTCCCTCCCGCACCGTCGGGCGACCCTGCACCAGGAGCAGGCTCAGCGGGGGCTGCGCTCCGAGCGCGAGGGCCGCGACCGGGTCGGCGATGCCCGCGTGCTCGATCCCGTCGATCCGCCAGAGCGCGAGGTCGGCGAGCTTGCCGACCTCGATCGAGCCGATCTCGTCCTGCCGGCCGAGCACCCGGGCCCCGCCGATGGTGGCGACCGAGAGCGCCTGCCGGGCGCTCATCCGGTCGGCGCCGGCGCGCAGGCGGTTCATCAGGACCGCGGCGCGGATCTCGGAGCCGAGCTGCCCGGACTCGTTCGACGCCGCGCCGTCCACGCCGAGGCCGACCGGTGCTCCCGCCGCCAGCAGCTGCGGGATCGGCGCGATGCCCGCGGCGAGCCGGCCGTTCGAGGACGGGCAGTGCGCGACTCCGGTGCCCGTGGCCGCGAACTTCGCGATCGCGTCGGCGTCGAGGTGGACGCAGTGCGCCATCCAGACGTCGTCGCCGAGCCAGCCGAGCGACTCCAGGTGGTCGGTGGGCGAGAGGCCGAACGCCTCCCGCGTGTATGCGTCCTCCTCCACGGTCTCGGAGCCGTGGGTGTGCAGCCGGACCCCGAGCTGACGGGCGAGGACGGCCGACTCGCGCAGCAGGTCGGTGGTCACCGAGAAGGGCGAGCACGGGGCGATCGCGACCCGCACCATCGCGTCGGCGGAGGCGTCGTGGTACCGCTGGACCGCCTCTCCACTGGCCTGGAGCGCGGCCGCCGTGGTCTCGACGGCGAAGTCCGGCGGGAGGCCGCCCCGGGACTCGCCGAGGTCCATCGACCCGCGGGTCGCGTGCAGCCGGAGGCCGAGGGTGCCGGCCGCGTCGACGATGCCGCCGACGATGTCGCCGGAGCCCCGCGGGAAGACGTAGTGGTGGTCGGCGACGGTGCTGCAGCCGGACCGGGCGAGGACGCCCATCGCGCCGAGGGCGGCGGAGCGGGTCAGGTCGGCGTCGATGCGGGACCAGGCGGGGTAGAGCGCGACCAGCCAGTCGAAGAGGATCGAGTCCTGCGCCCAGCCGCGGGTGAGCCACTGGTAGAGGTGGTGGTGCGTGTTGACGAGCCCGGGTGTGAGCAGGTGGCCTCGGCCGTCGACCCGCGTGAGCGTGATCGCCTCCTGCGCCGGCAGACCCGTCGGCGACCGTCCGTCGAGGGCCCATGCCGGAGGGTCGCCGGCCCCGACGGCGACGATGCGGGAGTCGTCGACGACGACGTGGCCGACGGGGTGCTCGGTCCCGTGCGCGTCGACGGTGGCGACGTGGGCTCCGGTGAGGACGTGGCGCTGCATGCCCCGAGCATGGCAGCGCGGTGTTTCGCGGCCGTTTCCCGCCGGAGTGCGATCAGGCCGGCGCGATCACGACGGCGCGTGGTCAGGGAAGGACGTGCGGCTCAGCGCGCCGCGTGGATCGGGCCCGAGCGCCCCGCGAGCGGCTCCCCGGACGTCCCCGTGCGCGCGGCGAGGACCTCCGCGAGGATCGACACGGCCGTCTCCTCCGGCGTCGACGCGCCGATGTCCAGGCCGATCGGCGAGTGCAGGCGGGTGAGCGCCTCGTCCGTCACTCCCGCCTCGCGCAGCAGCCGCAGCCGCCGCTCGTGGGTGCGCCGCGATCCCATCGCGCCGACGTAGGCGACCGGGAGCGCGAGCGCGGTCTCGAGCAGTGGGATGTCGAACTTCTCGTCGTGGGTGAGCACCGCGATCACGGTGCGCGAGTCGACCTCGGCGCGGGCGAGGTGGTCGGACGGCCACTCGACGAGGACCTCGTCCGCGCCCGGGAAGCGCTCGGCGGTCGCGAACACCGGACGCGCGTCGCAGACGGTCACGCGGTAGCCGAGCAGGGAGCCTGCGGAGCAGAGCGCGGCGGAGAAGTCGACGGCGCCGTAGATCAGCAGGCGCGGCCGCTCCGCGTGCACGACGTAGGCGACCTCGAGCTCGGCGCCCCGGCAGGCGGTCTCGACCGTGGCCGAGCGGCCGGAGGCCAGGCGCGCCTCGCGCTCGGCGAGGATGCGGCGGGCGGTGTCCTCGTCCAGGTGCCGGCCGACGACGTCCTGGAGGCGCGTCGCTCCGGTGAGCACGAGGCCGATCAGCTCCTCCGGGCCGCCGACGACGATCGCCAGCGCGGCCGAGCGGCCGGCGCGGGCGGCGCGCAGCTCGGCGAGGACCGCGGTGGAGCCGGAGTCGACGACCTGGCCGAACACGCGCAGCTGCCCCCCGCAGGACAGGCCCGCGGCGAAGGCCGCCTCGTCGTCGAAGCCGAAGTGCTCGGACGCGCTGCCCGAGGTGCCGAGCACCTCCTGGGCCAGCGCGTACGCCTGCGCCTCGACGCAGCCGCCGGAGATCGAGCCGATCGCGCGCCCCTCCGCGTCCACCGCCATCGAGGAGCCGAGAGCGCGGGGAGCCGAGCCGAAGACGTGCGTGACCGTGACGACCGCGACCCTCCCGCCCACCTCGACGCGCTCGAGCAGGGGGGCGGCGATGTCGAGCACGACGGCCTCCTCTTCTCGGACGGGAGGCGACGGCGCCGGGGCTGCGGGGAGGCCGGGCGGAGCCGCCGACGGGCGCTCACACGCAGGAAACATGCCGAGTATAGGGTCGATCCATGCCTGACGACGCTCCCTTCCTCGACCTCGTGATCCGCGCCTCCGACGTGCTGACCGAGAACGGCCGGCGTCCGGCCAGCATCGCGATCGCCGAGGGCCTGATCGTCGCGGTCGGCGAGCGGGACGCCCCCTGGCGGACCACGGAGGAGATCGTCCTCCCCGAGGGCCAGGTCCTGATCCCGGGGATCGTCGACACTCACGTGCACGTCAACGAGCCGGGCCGCACAGAGTGGGAGGGCTTCGCCTCCGCCACCCGCGCGGCCGCAGCCGGGGGCGTCACCACGATCATCGACATGCCGCTGAACTCGATCCCGCCGACCACCACGGTGGCGGGGCTCGAGGCCAAGCGCGCGGCCGCCGGGCCGCCGGCGCAGGTGGACGTCGGATTCTGGGGCGGGGCGATCCCCTCGAACCTCGGCACGCTGCGCGAGCTCCACGACGCGGGCGTCTTCGGCTTCAAGTGCTTCCTCTCGCCGAGCGGAGTGGACGAGTTCCCGCACCTGAGCCGGGAGCAGCTCGTCGAGGCGATGCGCGAGATCGCCGCCTTCGACGGACTGCTGATCGTGCACGCCGAGGACCCGGCCGAGCTGGAGGCGAGCGCGCTGGAGCCCGGCGCCTCCTACGGCGCGTTCGTCGACTCCCGCCCGCCCGCCTCCGAGCGCAGCGCGATTCTGCACGTGATCGAGGCCGTCCGCGAGACCGGCTGCCGCGCGCACATCCTGCACCTCTCCTCCGCCGACGCGCTGCCGCTCCTGCGCGAGGCGAAGGCCGAGGGGCTGCCGATCTCCGCCGAGACCTGCCCGCACTACCTCACCTTCGACGCCGGCTCGATCCCCGACGGCGGCACGCAGTTCAAGTGCTGCCCGCCGATCCGCGACGAGCGCAATCGCGAGCAGCTCTGGAAGGGGCTGCTCGACGGGACGATCGACATCATCGCCTCGGACCACTCCCCCGCCACCGCCGAGCTGAAGCTCCCCGCCGGCGGCGACTTCGGCGTCGCCTGGGGCGGGATCTCGGGACTCGAGCTGAGCTTCCGCGCGGTCTGGACCGGGGCCCGCGAGCGGGGCATCCCGCTCGAGCAGGTCGTCGCCTGGATGTCCACGGCGACCGCCGCGTTCGCCGGGCTCGGCCAGAAGGGCCTGCTGCACGCGGGGTCCGACGCCGACCTGGTCGCGTTCGACCCGGAGGCGCAGTGGCGCGTGGACGTCGACGCCCTCTCGCACCGGAACCCCGTCTCGGCCTACGAGGGCCGCGTCCTCCGCGGCGCCGTCGCCGCCACCTGGGTCGGCGGCCGCCGTGTCACCACCGAGACGGTCCCGCCCGCCGGGCGCCTCCTCAGCCGCCCCTGACCTCGACACGCCGATCCCCCGCCTCCCTGACGACACCTCGGGGAGCTCCACCGCTCACGCCGAACGCCGCCGTGTCATCGGCAGGTTTCGAGCGTGTGAACGGAGGCGGGTCGGAGCCGCGGAGCGGGCGGATCGCACAAGACTCGGAGTCCCGGCGGCGGCTCCTCGGGATGCTCCGCCGGTGCGCGGAGCCCCCGGCAGGCGCGAGGCTGGCAGACGGGCTCGCAGGAGCCGCGAGCAGCACGGGCACCACCGCGTGACCGGGCCCGGCCGCACGGAACGGACAGGAGCGGACATGTCGATCATCCTCGGGGACCACCAGTACGGGAAGGCCGAGAACCGCGTCGTGCGGATCTACCGCGAGACCCCGCGGCACGAGATCCACGACGTCAACGTCTCCACGGCCCTCCGCGGCGACTTCGAGGCCGCGCACCGAGAGGGCGACCAGTCGGCCGTCCTGCCCACGGACACGCAGAAGCAGACGGCGTACGCCTTCGCCAAGGAGAAGGGCCTGCGCTCGATCGAGCCCTACGGCCTCGAGCTGGCCCGCCACTTCGTCGACGGCTACGAGCCCGTCCACGGCGCCCGCATCGAGATCGAGGAGTTCGCCTGGGAGCGCGTGCTGGTGGACGGGCGCGAGCACGACCACACCTGGGTCCGGAAGGGCCAGGAGACGCGGATCGCGTCGGTCACGGTCGAGGGCTCGGGCGACGAGCGGCGGATCTGGATCACCGGCGGCTTCAAGGACCTCACGATCCTGAAGTCCACGGGGAGCGAGTTCCACGGCTTCCTCACCGACCCGTACACGGTCCTCCAGCCGACGAACGACCGGGTGATGGCGACCTCGCTGGTCGCGAAGTGGCGCTTCGCCCTGAGCGAGGACGAGATCGCGGCGATGGACTGGGAGGCGGTCTACGCGGGCGTCAAGGCGCTCATGACGAGCCGCTTCGCGACCGTGCACTCCCTCGCCCTCCAGCAGACGCTCTTCGAGATGGGGAAGGCGGTCCTGGAGGAGTACCCGCAGATCGTCGAGATCCGTCTCTCCGCGCCGAACAAGCACCACTTCGTCTACGACCTCTCGCCCTTCGGCGTCGAGAACGACAATGAGGTCTTCCACGCCGCCGACCGCCCCTACGGGCTGATCCAGGCGAGCGTCACCCGCGACGACGCGCCGCCCGCGGGATCCGCCTGGACCGCCTACACGGGCCTGGTGTGACCGGCGCCGGGGGCGTCCACCGGGGGCACGTGCTGCACGTCGCCGGGGGTGCGACGCTCGCGACCGCGCGGGAGTCGCTGGTGTCGATCCCGGACGGCGCTCTCGCCGTGGACGAGGACGGCACGATCGCCTGGGTCGGTCCGTACCGCGAGCTGCCGGACCGCTTCGCGCTCCTACCGGTCTCCGGCGACGCCGCGTCGATCCTGCTGCCCGGCTTCGTCGACGCGCACGTGCACTTCCCCCAGACGTTCTCGACCGACGGCTTCGGCGGCGGCCAGCTGCTCGAGTGGCTCGACCGGACGGTGTTCCCGGCGGAGGCGCGTCTCGCCGACCAGGAGTTCGCCGACGTCGTCGCGCACGCCTTCACCCGGCGGCGGGTGGCCGCGGGCACGACCGCCGCGATGGTCTTCGGCTCCGCGTTCCCGGCCGCGCAGGACGCCCTCTTCGAGCGCACCCGCGAGGCGGGGCTGCGGATCGTGTCGGGGCGCGGCATCCAGACCACGGGCCCGGCCTCGGCGGCTCCCCTGATCACCTCCGAGGAGGAGGCGCTGACGCTCGCGTCGGAGGAGATCGACCGCTGGCACGGGAGGGACCCGCTCCTGCAGGTCGCGCTCGTCCCGCGGTTCTCGCTATCCGTCACTCCCCGGACCCTCGGAGCGCTCGGCGACCTCTACGACGACGTCCGCGGACGCGGCGTCTACGTGCACAGCCACCTCAACGAGAACGACCGGCCCGGCGACGGCGAGATCGCCGCCGTGCTCGGCTCGTACGGCACCCGCAGCTACCTCGACACCTACGACGGGCTCTTTCTCCCCGGCTCCGCGCGCGGAGGATCCTCCCTCCTCGGGCCGCGCACGATCCTCGCCCACGCCGTGCACTGCCAGGACGCGGAGCTGCACCGGATGGAGGAGACCGGCACCTCGATCGCCCACTGCCCGACCTCGCAGCAGTTCCTCGGCTCCGGCACCATGCCCTGGCGCCGGACCGTCGCCTCGGGGGTCACTGTCGCCCTCGGTTCGGACGTGGGCGCGGGCGACGAGTGGCTGCTGGCGCGAGTGGCGAACGACGCCTTCAAGGTGCACCTCTCGGAGCCCGGCGACGCGGCCGTCGCCCTGCATCCGGCCGAGCTCCTGTTCACGGCGACGCTCGCCGGCGCGCGGGCGCTCGACCAGGAGGAGCGGTTCGGCAGCCTCGACCCCGGGAAGGACGCGGACTTCCTCCGCATCGAGCCCGACCGGTGGGAGCCGCTCGCCGACGTCCTCGCCCACGGGATCCGCGCGGACGACGAGGAGGAGGCGACGGCCCAGCTGCTCTTCGCCCTGCTGATGACCCTGCGCGAGCCGGCGATCGCCGCGGTGCACGTCCGGGGCAGGCGGATCGTGGCTCCGGAGTGACGGGGCCGGCCCGGGAAGCGCGGTGCGGACCGCGCGCACCCGGCCGTCAGCGCAGGCGCAGCGCCAGGAACAGGTCGGCGCGGTCCGCGGTGTCCGACAGGTCGCGCTGCGTCAGCTCCTCCACCCTCGCGATGCGGTACCGCACCGTGTTCAGGTGCAGGTGCGTCTGCTCCGCCGTGCGCACCCACGAGCCGCCGCAGTCGAGGAACGCCGCGAGCGTGGCGACCAGCTGCGAGCCGTAGCGCGCGTCGTGCTCGACGAGCCGCCCGAGCACCAGCTCGACGAACACCGAGCGCAGGTGGTCGGGGACCGCGCTCAGCAGCTGCACGGCGGAGGTGACCTCCCCGGAGTCGCTGACCCGCACCGGAGCGTCGTCGCCCGGAGAGCCCGGCAGCAGCATCCCGTAGCGTGCCGAGCGGAGGGCGCCGCCGAGCGCGGGCAGCGGAGTCGCGGCGCTCGTCCCGACGCGCAGCACGGCGCCCGGCCACGCGGCTCCCGCTCGTCGCAGCGCCGAGGTGACGACGGCGAGCGGATCCGCGCCGGTGGGGATCGCATCGGTCGCCTCGGTGGGCAGCACCGCCACCGCGCAGCCCTGGGCGTCGCGTCCGACCACGGCGCGGCCCAGGTGCGCGGCGGCGTCGACCAGGACACGGCGCGCCAGGTCCGGGGGCGCGTCGCCCTCGAACTCGGCGGCGACCACGGCGCACCGCCCGGCGCCGCCGAGTCCGAGCTGCCGCAGGTACACCGCGGCCTCGGGCTGCTCGCTGTCCTCCTCCACGAGCTCGAGCAGGCGGTCGGCGAGAGCGGAGTCGGCCGAGAGCGCCGCCTCCCGCTGCAGCCGGTAGACCCCCACGACTCCGGCGAGCTCCGTCACGGCGTCGAGTACTGCGGCGGGCCAGTCGTTCCAGTCGCCCCCGACGACGACCAGCCAGGAGGTGGCGCGGTGCTCGCCCGCGCCTGCGACGGTGAGGACCGACAGGGCGCCGCCGCGGGCGTCCGCGACCACGACCGGGCTGCGCCGGGCCGTGAGCGCCGCGTGCACGACCCGCTCGATCTCCCCCAGCCCCAGGGGCGAGGCGGAGGCCGCGGTCCGGCCGGTGGCGGTCAGCACCGACACGGGGAGTCCGAGCTCGCGCGAGGTGCGCGTGACGAGCTCGTCGAGCTGCTGCCCCCGGTAGACCTCCGTCAGCAGCTCCCGCTGGCGGGCGAGGGCGGCCGTCAGCCGGGCCACGCGGTCGCCGGCGAGAGCGTTCGACAGGTGCGCCGTGATCGCGCCGAACGACACATCGGCCGGCACGGCGATCAGCGGGACGTCGTGCTCGCGGCAGGCGACGACGAGGTCGTCCGGCACGAAGCCCAGCAGCCCCTCGCCGGCGAGCAGAGCGCTGGCACCCGAGTCCGCGACCGCGGCGACGAAGGCCGCGCTGTCCTGGGCGTCCCGACGCCAGACCAGACCGGTCAGCACCAGCTGGTCGCGCGAGATGTAGCGGCGCGGGTCGAGGAGATCGGTCGTGAAGATGCCGTCGACCGGCCGGGCGAGCGCTCCGTCGCCGGCGACCAGCACGCGCAGCCGCAGCTGCGGCGCGTCGAGGACGTCCTGCAGCTGCATCAGCTGCCCCGGTAGGTCGAGTAGGCGAAGGGGCTGAGCAGGAGCGGGATGTGGAAGTGCGCCTCCTCGTCGTCGAGGCGGAAGGCGACGACGACCTCGGGGTAGAACGACTCGGTGCCCGAGGCGGCGAACCAGGCGCCGGTGTCGAAGACGACCCGGTGCACCCCGGCGGCCAGGCGCTCCGGCCCGAAGGTCGCCACGCGGCCGTCGTCGTCGGTGCGGGCCTCGGCGAGGCGCTCCCAGCCGGAGCCGGCACGGGCGTCGAGAGCCACCGGGACCCCGCGCGCGGGGCGGCCGCGGACGGCGTCGAGCACGTGGGTGGTGACGCGGCTGGCGTGCCCGCTCATCGTGCGGCCTCCGCCCGGACGAGGCGCCCGTCGTCGAGGCCGCGGACGCGCAGCACCGTGATCTCCCGCAGCTGCTCCGCGACGATGCGGGCCTCCGTCTCGTCGTCGAGCCCGAGCCTCCGCTCCAGCTCCGCGACGACCTCGGCCCGGTCGCGGCCGGCCGCGCGGAGGAGGAACACGCGCCCGAACCGCTCCTCGTAGGCGCGGTTGCCGGCCAGCAGCCGCCGGGTCAGCTCCTCGTCGCCCGTGCGGCTCGCAGCCTGCTCCGCGGCCGAGAACGCGGAGGAGCGCCCCGCGCCCGCGTGCCGCTCGCCGATCCGGGGGTGGTCGGCCAGCGCCGCCTCCACTTCCTCCTCGGTGAGCGTGCGCGTGGCCCGCTCGGCCGCGTCGGCGAGCGCGTCGGCCGACGGGTAGGGCGCGCCGGAGGCGACCTCGTCGGCCCAGCGGGGGACGGCGAGGCACGCGAGCAGCACGTCGCGGGCGGTCTCGGATCGGGTGTCGGTCATGCGGTCTCCTTCGTCCGGCGGAGCAGGGGCTCGGCCTGCGGCACGATGGTCGGATGGATCTGGTCGGGAGTCGGGACCTCGTCGGGCTGGTGCTCGCGGCGGGTGCGGGGCGCCGGGCGGGCGGCCCGAAGGCGCTGCGGTGCGACGCGGCGGGAGTTCCCTGGGTGGAGCGAGCCGTCGAGAGGCTCCGCGCGGTGGGCTGCGAGCGGGTGCTCGTGGTCCTGGGCGCGGAGGCCGGACGGGCGCGCCTCCTGGTGCCGCCGTCCGCGGACGTGGTCGTCGCGGCGGAGTGGGAGACCGGCCTCTCGGCGTCGCTCCGCGCGGGTCTCGCCGCGGCCGAGGGCGTCGCCGCGCTGGTCGCCCTGGTCGACCTGCCCGAGGAGCCGCCGAGCGTGGGGGCCCGGCTGCTCGCGGAGGCGCCGGTCGCGTCGGACGTGCTCGCCCGCGCGGTCTTCCGCGGTCGGCCCGGTCATCCGGTGCTGCTGGGACGGGACCACTGGCCGGAGCTCCTCGAGGGCGTGCACGGCGATTCCGGCGCGCGCGACCTGCTCCGCGCGAGGGGCGCGCGCGGGGTGGAGTGCGGCGATCTGTGGTCGGGAGCCGACCGCGACGGGCCGGACTGAGCGGTTCACGCCAGGCCCGCGTCGTCGAGGGCGGCGGCCAGCGCCCGCCAGGCCAGCGTCGCGCAGACGGAGCGGACGGGGTTGCCCGCGACCGCGAGCAGCGCCTGCTCCTCGCCGGCGAGAGCACCCTCCCGGTGCGCCATCGCCGCGAGGAACGCGTCGATCCGCTCCCGCATGTCCGACGCCGGCAGCCCGTCGAGACCGTCCACGAGCAGCGACGCGGATCCCCGCGAGACCTCGCACCCCCGCCCGCTCCAGGCGAGGCGCACCTGCTCGACGCCGCCGTCGACGCGCAGCTCGATCCGGTCGCCGCAGGTGGGGGTGATCAGCTCGGCACGGCCGAGGGCCGGAGTCGGGTCGGCCTGCCCGACGGGGTCCTTGGCGTGCGCGCGGATCAGCTCCGCCGCCTCGCTCACGGCCGGTCCTCCAGCTCGGCGAGCTCCGCGTAGGCCGTGCTGATCCCGGCGATCCGCTCGCGCGACTCCCTCGGCGACGCCCCGAGCACTCCGGAGGCCACGAGCGCGACCGCGCTCATCGCCGCCGCGTAGCTGTCCAGCGCTGTGCCGCTGTCGACCGGGCACTCCAGCCAGACCGCCGCGTGCTCCGCGTAGCGCCGGGCGGGCGGATCCGCGAGGAGCACCACGGGCACCTCGCGCGCGGCGAGCGTCCCGATCAGGGCCGCGAAGGAGGCGGGGCGGCGGCGGAAGCCGACCAGCACCACGACGTCCTCGGCTCCGAGCCCCTCGAGCTCCTCACCGAGCGACTGGCCGGGCTGCGGGGCGATCCGGACGCGTCCGCGCGCCTGCGCGAGCTGCTGGCGCAGGTGCAGCGCCACCGGGTAGCTGTTGCGCAGTCCGATCACGACGACCTCGCGTGCTCCCGCGATCAGCCGCACCGCCTCCTCCAGCCGCCCGTCGCCGAACGCGGCGGCCAGCCGGGCCAGGTTCGCCCGCTCGCTCTCGAGGTGCGCGGCGAGCGGATCCCCCTGTCCCTGCGCGGGACCGACCGGCACACCGGAGGACCGCAGCGCCCGGGCGTGCTCGCGCACCTCCTGCGAGTTCGAGAACCCCAGGCGGCGGAACAGCCGCGAGACCGTGGCCTTGGACACTCCGCTGTGCTGGGCGAGCTCGGTCGCCGTGTAGACGGCCAGGTCGCCGAGGTGGTCGAGGATGAAGTCGGCCGCCCGCTGCTCCTGCCGCGACAGCGCAGCGTAGCCGGCATCGATGCGGTGGCCGATGCTCGTCGAGGGGGCCGAGGCGGGGGTCACGCGGTCGGCGTCCCGTCGGCGAGCGCCAGCACGGCCGCCTCGAACGCGTCGAGCGCGGTCGCGACGTCGGCCTCGGTCACGTTCTCGTCCGGGTGGTGGCTGACGCCGCCCTCGCAGCGGAGGAAGAGCATCGCGTACTCGGCGAGGTCGGCGACCGCCATCGCGTCGTGGCCGGCCTTGGAGAACAGCACCATCGGCTCCGCGTCCCCGGTCGCGCGGATGCCCGCCCGCACGACGTCCTGCAGCCGAGAGGAGGCGACGACCGCGGGGGCCGAATGGGTCTCCTCCACCGTCAGTGCGAGCCGGCGGCGCGACGCCGACTCCGACATCGCGTGCTCGATGGCGTCCCACGCCGCGTCGCGCTGGGCGTCGGTCTCGGCGCGGAGGTCGAGGCTGAACTCGACCCGGCCGGGGATGACGTTGACCGCGCCCGGGAAGGTCTCGAGCCGGCCGACCGTGGCGATCACGCCCTGCTCCCGCGCGATGCGCTCCACCGCGAGCACGGCCTCGGCCGCCCCGGTGAGCGCGTCGCGGCGGCGGTCGAGCGGAACTCCGCCCGCGTGCCCGGCCTTGCCGGTGAGGGTGAGTGCGAAGCGGCGGGCGCCCGCTATCGAGGAGACCACGGCGAGGGCGCGGTCCGCCTCCTCCAGGTAGGGGCCCTGCTCGATGTGCGCCTCGAGGTAGGCGAGAACGTCCTGCGCGTCGCGCGCGGCGGTGCGGATGCGCGAGGGGTCCAGCCCGAACTCGTGGAACGCCTCGACGAGCGTCGTCCCGTCGGCGTCCTCGAGCTCCCACCAGTGCTCGTCCCAGGTGCCGGCGAGGGCGCGGGAGCCGAGGAGCGCTGTGCCGAAGCGGGTGCCCTCCTCGTCGCCGAACGCGACGACCTCGACGGCGAACGGCAGGCGCCGGCCCGCCCCGTGCAGGCGCGACACCACGGCGATCGCGAGCATCACGCCGAGGATCCCGTCGTAGCGGCCCGCGTCGGGCACCGTGTCGAGGTGCGAGCCGAGCAGGAGCGCCGGGAGTCCCGGAGTCGCGCCCTCGTAGCGGCCGCACTGGTTGCCGGCCGCGTCCTGCCAGGTGCGCATGCCGGCCTCGGTCATCCAGCGCGCGGCCATCGCGTTCACCCGGGCGTGCTCGGGCGAGAGGTAGACCCGCTCGATGCCGTCGCGGCTGGAGGAGACCGCGGCGAGCTCGTCGCAGCGGGCCATGATCGCGGCGGCGTCGAGGGCGGGGGCGGCGGTGGCGG
>NZ_PSVF01000071.1:0-547 GCF_002931975.1 Rathayibacter sp. AY1F3
TGCGCGCCCGCTCCTCCGGGGCGCCACGGCCGCGATCGCCCTGCTCGTCGCCGCCGGCGCGCTCACCGGATGCACGCCCTCCGCGGAGGGCACGCAGGCGACCCCGACTCTCCGGGAGACGTCCATCGACGTCGCCGCTCCCCCGGCCTACACCGCCGCGCGCGAGGCCGGCCTCGCGCTGCGGGAAGACTCGCTCGCGCTCCTCACCGCGACCGACGGCACCGTCGCGGGCGCGGCCCGCACCGATCTGCTGGTGGCGATCGGAGCCCTGAACGCAGCGCTCGAGGGAGTCTCGGCCGACGCCATCACCACCGCGACGACCGCGGCCGGGGAGCAGCGGACGGCGCTGGCCGAGCGCGTGCTCGGCCTCGCCACGTCGACTCTCGCCTCCGGTCGCGGATCGACGTCCCGGCGGGCGGTGCTGACCGACGCGGTCGAGCAGCTCCGGAGCGCCCTCGCCTCGGGAGCCCCGGTCGCTCCGGCCGCCATCGCCGTGATCGAGGCGCGCGAGCCGCTCGTCCCGGAGCCTGGCAGCGGATTCGCTCCT
>NZ_PSVF01000009.1:0-115575 GCF_002931975.1 Rathayibacter sp. AY1F3
GCTCGGGGTGGGTGTCGGGGTGGCGTCGGCGTCCGGCGCAGTGGTGCCGGAGTCGGCGCCCGGTGTGGAGTCCTGGACGCGGATCGACCCGCCCTCCTGGGCGATGCGGACCACGAACGGCTCGGCCTCGGGATCGCCGAAGGTCTGCGTCCACAGCTGACGGCCGTCGGCGGTGCGGACCTCGCGGGGCGCGTCGATCGCGCCTCCGTCGACGTCCAGCACGAGGAGCTCGGTGTCCTCCGTGGTCGCCTCGAGGCGGACCGCCGTTCCCGCCATCGTGGCGACGGACACGTGCCCGTAGCCGATCCACAGGTCCAGCGGCTCGCCGGAGGTCTCGTAGCCGGGTGCGACCGTGACGCGCAGGTCGCTCGCCGCGAGCGTCGCGTAGCGGCCGGGAGCGGCGCTCGAGAAGCCGTAGGTGCCGAGCACGGGGAGCAGCTCGCGGTCGGTCGGCAGCACGGCGGCGCAGGCGGCGGTGACCAGCGCGACCGTCGCGAGGGCGATCAGCGCGATCGCGCGCCTCCGGAACAGGCCGGCGAGCACGATCACCACGGCGAGCACGAGCGCGGCCGAGGCGGCTCCGACGACGAGGGCCGTCGGCCCGGAGGCGGTGAGCGAGACCAGTGCGCCGGTCAGGGCGGCGGCGCCCAGGGCGAGCAGCGTGAGGCTCGCCCGCAGCCGGGGGTTCGCGGCGCGTCGGAGGCGCTGGCGCTCCAGGCGCGCGGCGGTGACGGCGGCGGCGGCGAGTCGCGCCTCCTCCGCCCGGGCGCGGGCCGTCTCGCGGGCCGTCGCGCTCTGCTGGGCGCGGAACGCCTCCCGCTCGGCCCGCCACGCCTCCTGGCGCTCGCGCCACTCGGCGACGGCCTCGGGGGACGAGGGGCGCTCGTCCTGCAGGCCGGGGTCGGGTGCGGGGTAGGCCGGAGCGGTGGTCGCGGGATACGGGAGCGTCGCGGAGGGATGTGCGGACGGGGAGGCCTGGGCCGGGTGGGCGGCCTCGTCGTCCGATCGCCGACTCCGCCGCACGATCCAGACCACGAAGGCCACCATCAGCCCGAGCACCACGAGCGACCACAGCGTCCGCCCGGTCGCGGGCGCCCAGGGCATCGCCCCGGTGTACGCGCCGCCGAGCGACCAGAAGCCCTGCGCCACCGGCAGCATCGAGGCGAGCACGAGGACGCCGATCCCGGCGTGCACCCGGTCGAGCGAGCCGCGGAGCAGCCGCTCCACCGGCAGGGCGCCGTCCTGGTCGGGCAGCAGCAGCCAGGCCGCGGCGTAGAGGAGGAGCGCGGGCCCGCCCAGCACCGCGACGACGAGCACGATCCCGCGCACGATCAGCGGGTCGATGCCGAGCCGGTCGGCGATCCCCGCGCAGACGCCGCCGATCCAGCCGGGACGGCGGGGCAGGTCGAGGCCGCGCAGCCAGAGCACGAAGCGGTTCTCGGGCGCGGGGGGCGGATCGGCGGGGCCGGAGGCTTCCGGGCCGGTGCTCTCGGGGCCTGTGCTGTCCGGGCCGGCGCTGTCGGGGCCGGCGGCTCCGGGATCCGTCCCGATCGGCGTCGTCGCTGTGCTCGCCGCCTCCGTGCCGTCCGGCTCCGCGGAGCTCGGCGGGGTCGTGCTCTGTCCTGTCATGCTGCGAGTCTCCCGTGCGCTCCACGGCCCGGACCATCGGGGGAACCCCTGATCCGACCCCGAGAGCACCCCCGATCGTGCGGCCGACCTGTTTGGATGCAGGGGTGAGCACAGTCCCCGGCACCGCCGTCCGCCCCCCGCTGCAGCGGCCGCGGACGATGCTGCTCGGCGGAGTGTGCACCGCGGTCGCCGACCACCTCGGCTGGAGCGTGCGGAGGACCCGCCTCCTCACCGTTCTCACGACCGCGCTCGGCGGGGGCGGCGCGCTCCTCTACCTCTGGCTCTGGGCGCTGGTGCCCCTCGCGCCGCTCGACTCGCGCCACGCGGATCCGGCCGTCCGCCGCTCCGCTCCCGTGGCCGGCCTGCTGACCCTCGCCGCCGCCGTCGCGGCGCTCGCCGTGCTGATCACCGTCGACAGCGGCGACGACGCCGACATCACGCGCGCGCTCGTCGCCGTCGGCCTGCTCGCGGGAGGAGCCGTCGGCTGGAGCCTCGGGCTCGACCGCGGCGACGCCGTCCGCCCCGCCCGGTACGGCTCCGCGGTGCGCCTCGCCTCCTGCGCGCTGCTGGTGCTCGCCGGAGCGGCCGTGCTCACCGGCCGCCCGAGCGCCCTCAACGCGGTGCTCGCCGTGGGCGTGCTGCTGATCGCCGCCGGCGTGCTGGCCGCGCCCCGGGTGGTGACCCTCTGGTCCGAGCTGATGGGCGAGCGGGCCGCCCGCGTGCGCGAGGAGCAGCGGGCAGAGATCGCCGCGCACCTGCACGACTCCGTGCTGCAGACCCTCGCGCTCATCCAGAACCGCGCCGGAGCCTCGAGCGAGGTCGCCCGCATCGCCCGCGCCCAGGAGCGGGAGCTGCGCGACTGGCTGTTCGAGCGCGACGTCCCGGTCGCCAACGACCTGGCCGCCGAGGTCCGGGCGATCGCCGCCGCCGTCGAGCTCGACTACCCCGTGCACCTCGAGGTGGTGGCCGTCGGAGCGTCCGTCCCCGGCGCCGCCGCGCTCCTCGCCGCGACCCGCGAGGCCGTGCTGAACGCCGCCCGGCACGCGGGCGGCGACGTCTCGGTGTACCTCGAGTCCTCCGTGCAGGGCGTCGACGTGTTCGTGCGCGACCGCGGCCCCGGCGTCGTCCTCGACGAGGTGCCCGGCGACCGCCTCGGCATCCGCGAGTCGATCATCGGCCGGATGGCGCGCGCGGGCGGCAGCGCGACCGTGCGTCCCGGGGTCGGCGGCACCGGCACCGAGGTGCATCTGCGGCTCCCCGCGGAGGTCGAGCGGTGACCCGCGTGCTGCTGGTCGACGACCACTCGATCTTCCGCTCCGGCCTGCGGGCCGACCTCGCTCCCGAGCTCGAGGTCGTCGGGGAGGCGGCCGACGTCGACTCCGCCGTCGGCCTGGTCGCCTCGCTCGCGCCCGAGGTGGTGCTGCTCGACGTGCACCTGCCGGGCGGTGCGGGCGGAGGCGGGGCCGAGGTGCTGCGGCGCAGCGCCGGGTCGTCGTCGCGCTTCCTGGCGCTGAGCGTCTCGGACGCCGCGGAGGACGTGGTCGGCGTGATCCGCGCCGGCGCCCGCGGCTACATCACCAAGGCCAGCTCCGGAGCCGAGGTGAGCCGGGCCGTGCTCGCGGTGGCGGGCGGGGACGCCGTGTTCTCGCCGCGCCTGGCCGGCTTCGTGCTCGACGCCTTCGGGGCGCTGGCGGGCGAGCAGGCGGAGTCGGGGGACGAGCTCGACCGGCTCTCGGCCCGCGAGCGCGAGGTGATGCGCCTGATCGCCCGCGGCTACGCCTACAAGGAGGCGGCCGCCGAGCTCTTCATCTCGGTCAAGACGGTCGAGTCCCATGTCTCCGCCGTCCTCCGCAAGCTGCAGCTCTCCTCCCGCTACGAGCTCACCGCCTGGGCCTCCGCGCGCCGCCTGCTCTGAGGCGCACGGCCGCAGTCGACCCCCGTCCCCCGCGCACTCCTGCCGTCCGACACTGTTGGGGCACGACAGCCAAGGACAACATCTCGCCGAGCAGCGCAGCGATCCTGGCCGTCGAGCCCGTGAACACACGGGCCACCGGCAGCCAGGAGGGGGCGTTGAAGCGGTTCATCGACGAGCGGCTCCACCGGATCCTGCTGCGCGAGACGTGGAACGTGCTCGACGCCCTGCGCACCGGGGAGCCGCGTCGCACCCTCGAGCACTCGCTCGGCGGGACCGTCACGGCGCAGGTCGAGACGCTGGTGCTCGGCCCAGGTCGCCTGCGCGAGCGCGATCTGCTGGCGCTCGCGAGGAGCCATGGGTCGCGTCCGCCCCGGAGGAGGTGCTGGGCGCCGAGGTGATCGACTCCGTCGATGCCGCCCTCGCGCAGGCCCGCGCCGCCGTGCTGCCGGATGCACGCGTGCTCGTCACCGACTTCCGCACCGCCCGGAGAAGGTCGACATGGTGACGCTGCCAAACGACGCCGACGCCGCGGCGATCCTCCGCGGGAGCATCGGTCGGCCGGTCCCGAGAGTCTAGACCGACGTCTCTGCGGTGTCGTGAGCAGTCGAAGACTTCGAGCCATTTGTCGCCGCCACACCACTATTCGAATCTAAGGGCCATCTATCGAAAAAAGGCTGAAAGTACCCCCCTTTCCCGAGTCGGAGTCGGCCGCGAGGCGCGGCAGGACAAACTCGTGCACTACTTGTTGATTCTTTTCTATTCCAATCCATCGGCGCCCCAGCTTCTGCGCGACTAGGGCTGTTGTCCCTGAACCCAAATAAAAGTCGAGAACAAGTTCACCTGGATTTGATCCGATTTCAACTATCCTCTCCAGAAGCCCCTCGGGTTTGGGAGTGTCGAAGACCGGTTTTCCCGGAAATTGTCGAATCAGCGCTTTCTTGGCGCTCGAGGTGTCACCCACATCGGCTGCACTCCAGATCGTGAACGGCGCCAAACCGTTACCATCATTCGCATATCGCTTAAGTCGAGGCTTGCCATCTCCGTTCTTCGGCCAGTAGACGAAGCCGTCTCGATCAAGCTGCGCGAGTCGCTCGGCCGTGTAAGTCCAACACCGGCCTGGCGGCGGCCTGTGTTCAACTCCAGTTGGTGTAACGACAGTGTAGAACTGACTTTGTGTCGCGTGCCCCGACTGGACGGACATTGGAGCTGATCGCCAGGGTCCACGAGGATCATTATCCGGATTGGTGAAGATGCCATCGTCTACGAGCCCATTCCGAACTCGTTTCCAATATTGCGGACCGCCGGGAGCATACACGTGAATGTAATCGTGCATTGAGCTGAATGCTTTTCTGTTGTCACGAGTCAAGCGCTTCTGCCAAATCACGGTGGACACAAAAGCATTCCGCCCGAAGACTTCGTCTAACACCACTCGCGCACGATGTTGCTCTGAGTCGTCGAGGTGCAACCATACGCTTGCGTCTGGCGCCAGTAGAGGCTTCAAAGCAGTTAGGTGACTTCGCAAATCGTCGAGCCAGTCGGCTGACTTTCTATTATCGTTGTAGTAAGTGAACCGTTCGCCGGTGTTATAAGGCGGGTCAAGGTAGCAAAGCTTCACATTTCCGTGAACGTCTGTTCCGATTGCTTCCGCCGCGAGAGCTTGTAGCGCCAAGCCGGCGTCTCCTATAAGCAGAAGATTACTCGGGCTTGCGCCGAGTAAGTTACCCTCCGGGCGCGCCAGACGAGACGCGGTCCGATCATTGCTCGAGTCGCGGGTTGCTCTAATAATTTCAGCATAATCTCTTGATGAAGGTTTTGCTTCGATAGTCAATCCAAAGTCCCGTCTCCCCTTCACGCTAGTATACATGCGCGGGCGATGGAAGGAGTCGCCCGCTGAGCTGGCGTCTAACAACGATAGAAAAAAGTGCGGACTGCGCTCCCGGCCATTACTCAGCAACTATCGAGGTGACTGAATGAACCAAAACAGCTCAGGCTTTCGACCAATCCATTACATGGGTAATAAGTCGAAGTTTCTGGCAGAAATTACGACAGAAATGCGGGCACTTACACCTCGAGGATCCACGGTGGTCGACCTCTTCGCCGGAAGCGGTGTCGTGACTCGTGCACTAGGTCAGCTCGGTCCGGTGGTGTCCGCCGACATACAAGCCTATTCATCAGTACTAGTTAGCGCCCTCTGCAACCCCTTTGAGATCACCGACGAGCAGATTTCGAAGCGGATCGAAGCCGCCGAATCGTGGATTGGGGACCTTGGAGACGACATCAGGCCCCTGCTCGACTATGAGGAGGATGCGATCCTGAAATCTAACGACGACCCTCGCGCTTTAGCCTTGCTCGCCGAAGGGCGCTTTTCATCTGACGGCCTAGCGGGGGATAGTCGACTCTCTGCTTCTTTGCAACAAGCTCTGCCAGCAATGGTCGGCTCGGGCGCAACCATAGCGCCCTATTACGGTGGGTCCTATTTTTCGTTCAGACAAGCGCTCGAACTTGACGCTATTTCTGCGACGACCCCGCGTGGGAAAGAAGCGGCGAGCAACACCGTCATTGCCTCACTTCTTGGCGCTGCTAGTAATTCTGTAGCGTCTGTGGGCAACCACTTCGCGCAACCCACTCGCGTTATTGATGCTCGCGGCACCATCAAGAAGTCTGCAATTAGAAGTGTGGCCACTGCGCGAAAAGCTTCAATTTTCCAGATCTTCGGTGAGCGTCTGCGTCAGTATCGGGCGGTTACGCCAACCTTGTATCAATGTGATTCGATGACTGGAGACTATCGATCAATCTTGACGACTCTTCCCGGTTCGGTTGATGCAATATATGCGGATCCGCCCTACACTCGAGATCATTACAGTCGCTTTTACCACATACTAGAGACCCTCGCTCTCGGCGACGATCCAGGAGTCACTTCCAGCTCGGCTTCATCGACTCCCAGTCGAGGTTTGTACCGCAAGCAACGCCATCAATCACCCTTCAGCATTCGTTCTCAGGCGCACGGCGCGTTCGACGAGTTATACAGATTGTCACGCGGGCTAGAGGCGCCGGTTGTGCTTTCGTACTCGCCGAGAGGTCCTGGTACTCAAGCTCGACCTGAGACGCGATTGTTGTCAATCGAGGAAATTGAAGCGATTGCCGGTCGTTACTATCGATCCGTTGATTTGAAGGTCATTGACGGCTCCTCGCATAGTCGGTTCAATCTTCGTCGCCTGAATAGTGAGCCGGATCTTGGCGCCGAAGTGATGGTCATTGCTACTCTTTAGAGTTCGGGAAGCCCGGCTTTCCAGATCCCAAGTTCGGGGATTGACGCCTGGACTTGGCCGACGTTCAGACGCACACGGCGCATGAGACGATTGTGACCGGACCACTGTTCTTTCAAGAATCGAGACGCCTGTGTATAATTGGCGTCTGCTGGCATTAATAGGGAATATAGAAATTGTCCAGTTTCAATTCTCACGAAGATACCAATTGGACGGCCTTGATCGGGGTAGGGCAAATTTCGCGCGGCGGCTAATTCAAACCGGTAGTTCTTACTCACAACCTCGACGCTTGGGCGACTTTCGATTTCTCCAATCGATCCGTCTGCGCCGACATGCTGAAGAACTATTCTTTTTTGAGATCCGACGGTAGCTCCGAAAAATTGTTCGTAATTCTCTTGATCAAAATTTGCTTGGCTCCATCGCTTCTTTGACTTCGGGATCTCAGCAACCAGCGCGATGTCTGTTTGAGCAATGGCAGAAAGCACTCCCTCGGACCGCCAGCCGATGGTTGGTCGTCGGAAACTTCTTTCATTTCCCGTGTTGAGCGCAACCCTAGTCAGGACTTCTTCAGCACCTATCGGCCATAAACAATTTACTTGGTCCGAGAGAAATCGTTCGATCGATTCGAGCGCATCGACGGCCTCGGATCCCTCAAGTCGCAATACTACAAACGCTTCCCAATTCGAAAGCAAGCCACCCATTGTTAGGTTGCCGGAGCCAACTATTAAACTTAGGTGATCCACATGCTCGAACCAAGCCATTTTGGGATGAAACAAAGATTGCTTAGAGCTCAAGTAGGCCTCCACCTGGAGCCTGGGGCACTTCTCGGAGAGCTTGGCTAGCGTATCGATTGCTCGCAGATCTGTAATCGCATCGGTGCCAATAATGAGGCGAAAGTTACTCTTCTGTAGCAGTTCGTCCATCGATTTGTCTCCGAGGAAGGTGATTGCTCCAGATGCATTTGCCCACGCGAATATCCCACCTCCTCGAGTTGCGTCGATCGACTCTGATAAGAGGATCTCGAGCAAATTTCCGTCTTGGGCTCCAGCGGTCTGGAAGTGCAGCATGGGAGAAACCGCTCTCTGTTGATTAGGGCTCAAGCTCACATTAGCTCCTGAGGGCCGTCCTTACACAAGGGAAAGTTGATCAAAGGCGAGGGCGCCGTTGGCTTAGGGGTGAATGGACGGGCACGCGCCACTGAAAGGAGCGGACGCGGTCCGCCCCTCCCGGCACGGCTCACGCCTGCTGGTCGTCCTCGCCCTCGGCGGCCGCGCGGCGGCGCGCTCCGAGTCCGAGCGCGGTGGCGCCCGCGGCCAGGAGCGCGGTGGCGCCCGCGATCAGGCCGACGCTCTCGACTCCGGTCGAGGCCAGCCCGCCGCCCGAGCCGCCGACGGGCAGCGGGGTGGGAGTGCCTGTCGGCGCGGTCGTGGGCATCGGGGACGGAGCAACGGTGGGCGCCGCAGTCGGCCCGGCGGTCGGTGCCGTGGTGGGAGTCGCCGTGGGCGCGGTGGTCGGCGGGGTCGTCGGAGCCGTGGTCGGCCCGGCGGTCGGCGTCGGAGTCGGCGCCACCACCTGCGAGGCCGGCAGGATCTGCACGATGGTCGGACGCGGTGCCGCCACCGCTCCCGCCGCCGTCGATCCGTAGTCCGGGAAGAACGAGGTCGGCGCGTCGAAGGTGCCCTCCTCGCCCGGGTGCTGCACCGCCACGAACACGTGCTGGTCGAGGTCGTGGACGATCGGTCCGCAGGTCTCGGCGTCGCGGGGCACCGAGAGGAACTGCTCCACCCTGCCGCGCGTCGCGCCCTCGAGCGCGACCTTGAAGAGCCCGTCGTTGTAGCCGATGCCGCTCGGGGCGCCGTCGGTCGAGATCCAGAGGTTCCCGACCGAGTCGAAGGCCAGGTTGTCCGGGCACGAGATCGGCGAGACCTGGTCCGCCGGGAAGCCGGAGAAGTAGACGACGTCGCCCTGCGCCTGGTCGCCGCAGAGCATCAGCAGGTTCCAGGTGAAGGTGCGGCCGGTCTGGTCGCCGCCGTCCTCGATGATCTCGACGATGTGGCCGTCGCGGTTCTCGGTGCGCGGGTTGACCTCGGTCGCGCCCTCCTTGGCGCCCTCGGTGCCGCGGGCGGAGTTGTTGGTGCAGGCCACGTAGATCCGGCCGCTGACCAGGCTGGGCTGCACGTCCTCGCAGCGATCCATCTTGGTCGCGCCCGCGGCGTCCGCCGCCTGGCGGGTGTGGACGAGCACCTCGGCGACGCTCATCCCGGCGATCGTCGAGGCGCCGTTCAGCACCAGGGGGAGCCACTCGCCGATCCCGTCGAAGCCGCCGTCCGAGGGGACCGCCCCGGTGCCGGTGATCTCGGCCACGGGGGAGTCGCCGGTGAAGCGGGCGACGTAGAGGTCGCCCTCCTCCAGCAGGGTCTTGTTGTGGGCGCGGTCGCCCTCGATGTAGCGCTTCGTCGAGACGAACTTGTAGAGGTAGTCGAAGCGCTCGTCGTCCCCCTGGTACGCGACCACGCGGCCGTCCGGGGCGATGATGACGTTCGCGCCCTCGTGCTTGAGCCGGCCGAGCGCCGTGTGCTTCTTCGGCGTGGAGTCGGGGTCGAAGGGGTCGAACTCGACGATCCAGCCGAAGCGGTTCGGCTCGTTCTCGTAGCCCGGGGTGCGGGCGTCGAAGCGGGGGTCGTCGAGCTCCCAGAGGCGCGAGGTCTCGGAGTCGGCGAGGCCGTAGCGCTTCTCGGCGTCGCTCGTGCCGACGGCGCGGAAGTAGCCGTTGAAGTTCTCCTCGCCCGAGAGGATCGTGCCCCACGGCGTCGTGCCCCCGGAGCAGTTGCCGAGCGTGCCGAGCACGGTGCGGCCCTCGGGGTCGGCGACCGTCTTCAGCAGGTCGGTGCCGGCGGCGGCGCCGGTCACCTCGTAGGGGGTGTCGAGCAGGTAGCGGCGGTTGCGCTCGCCCCCGCGGACGTAGGCCCACGGGCGGTCGACCGCGGTGCGGACCAGCTCGACGACGCTGAGGCCGTGGGCGGCGCGGCCGACGGCGCGCACGCGCTCCGGCTCCGCCTCGAGCTGCGCGGCCGGGAACATGATGCTCTCGTTCGTGTACTCGTGGTTCACGACGAGCAGGGCGCGGAGGCGCTTCGAGCCCGGGATCTCGACGATGTCGGTGTAGTCGTTGTTGTAGCCGAACTGCGCGGCCTGGGCGGCCTCCGTCTGGTCGGCGATGTCGAAGGCGGGGCTGTCGGCGAAGAGCGGGTCGCCCCAGCGGATGATCGGCTGCCAGGCGAAGCCCTCGGGGACGGTGAACCGGTCGACCGTGTACGGCACCGGAGCGATCGGAGTGAAGGCGAGCGGCGAGCCGTCGGCCGCGGTCGCCACGGCCGCCTCGGCGGTGGGCGCTCCTCCGGCGGAGGCGACGGCGACGGTGACCGCGCCGGCCAGGCCGAGGCCGAGGGCGCTGCGGCGGGAGAGCTGCGACGAGACGATGTCGCGGAAGTAGCTGTTGTGCGACGTGTTGCAGGTCGCGGTGGAGCAGGCGTTGGCGCACTTCAGCGCGCAGGTGACGGGGCTGCGCTTGCCGCGCACGTGGCCGGCCATCGGGAGGAGGAGCGGGCGGCGGGCGGTGTCTGACATGGAGGTCCTTCGATCACGAGCAGGAGACGCGATCGAGGCAAGCAGGGGGAGGGGGCGCCGATGCCGCCGGGTGGAGGCTCCTCCCTGAACGGGACGTGAACGTTCTCACAAGAAGGTGAGGCTCACCTTCCCTCCCGGCGGCCCTCCGAGCGCGCCTCCAGGACCGCCCCGACGTTCCCCGCGATCCACTCGACGACCGGCAGCAGCCGATCCGCCAGCTCCGCTCCCAGCGGCGTCAGCCGGTACTCGACGTGCGGCGGGACGACCGGCCGCGCCTCGCGGTGCACGAAGCCGTCCTCCTCCAGGATCCGCAGCGTCTGAGCGAGCATCTTCTCGCTGATCCCGCCGATCCGGCGCCGCAGAGCGCCCCAGCGCAGCGTGCCCGGAGCGAGCGCCGCGAGCACCAGGACGCCCCACTTGCTGGTGACGTGGCCGAAGACCTCGCGGCTCGGGCAGTCGGCGGAGTAGACGTCCCCGGCGAGCAGGGGGGAGTCGGCGATCGTCAAGGGTGCTCCTCGGGACAGGGGTGATATCTGTACTAACGAAATAGTGGGTACTGCATTCCGGGAAGCAGGAGGAGGATGCGCCGGTTGCACCCTCCTGGCGGCGGACCCCGCCCGCCCCCACCCGTCAGGAAGGACCCCTCATGACCCTCGTCGTCACCGGAGCCACCGGCCACCTCGGCCGTCTCGCCGTCGAGCACCTGCTCGCCCGCGGCACCGCCGCCTCCGACATCGTCGCCACCGGCCGCGATGCCGCGAAGCTCGAGGCGCTCGCCGCCGACCTCGGCGTCCGCACCGCCGTCGCGGACTTCGACGACCCCGCCTCGCTCGACGCCGCCTTCTCCGGCGCCGAGGCCGTCCTCCTCGTCTCGGGCTCCGAGGTCGGCAGGCGCGTCGCGCAGCACACCGCCGCGATCGGCGCCGCCGTCCGAGCCGGCGCGCGCCTGGTCTACACGAGCGCCCCGAAGGCGACCACGAGCGCGCTCATCCTCGCCCCCGAGCACAAGGCCACGGAGGAGGCGATCGCCGCCAGCGGAGTCCCCGCCGTCGTCCTCCGCAACGGCTGGTACAACGAGAACTACGAGCAGACCGTCGCCGAGCTCGCCTCCACCGGCAGCACCCTCTCGAGCGCCGGCGAGGGCCGCGTCGCCAGCGCCGCGCGCACCGACTACGCCGAGGCCGCAGCGGTCGCCCTGACCGACCCGTCCCTGGTCGGCACCGTGCACGAGCTCTCCGGCGACAGCGCCTGGAGCTTCGACGAGCTGGCCGCGATCGTCGCCGAGGTCGCCGGACGCGACGCCGCGATCGGCCACGTCTCCTCCGACGAGCACGCCCGCGTCCTCACCGGCGCCGGCGTCCCCGAGGGCGGAGTCGGCTTCGTCGTCGGCCTCGACGCGAACATCGCCGACGGCCTCCTCGGCGGGACCGACGGCTCGCTCGCCCGCCTGATCGGGCGGCCTACCACGCCGATCCGCGCGTACGTCGAGGAGCAGCTCGGGCGCTGACGCTCCGGCGTCCCCCTCCGGCTCCCGTCCGGCTCGCAGGAGCAGTCCGCCCCCGCGAGCCGGACGGTGGCGCGCCCGGCCCTCCCGCGGCTCCGCGCCGGGCATTCCCGTCCGCGGCTCCGCGCCCGCCCTCCGCGGCTCCGCGCTCGACCCGCCGCACCTCGCGCCACCGTGTCGGCGCCCCGACGTAGGCTGTCCGCCATGACCTCGACGACGCCTCGCTCCGGTATCGACCGCTCCGAACTCGACCCCGCGACGCGCCCGCAGGACGACCTCTACCGGCACGTCAACGGGCTCTGGATCGACCGCACCGAGATCCCCGCCGACAAGGCGCGCTACGGCTCCTTCCACGTGCTCCAGGAGGAGGCGGAGAAGGCCGTGCGCGACATCATCGTCGAGGCGCAGACCGCGCAGCACGGCACCGAGGAGCGACTGTTCGGCGACCTCTACGCCTCCTTCATGGACGAGGAGCGGGCCGAGGAGCTCGGCGCCGCCCCGATCGCCGACGACCTCGCCGCCGTGCAGCGGGTCGACTCGATCCCCGGCCTGCTCCGCGCGGTCGGCGCCTTCGAGCGCACCGGCGTCCCCGGGCTCTTCGGCCTCTTCGTCGACAACGACCCGGGCAGCCCCGAGCGCTACCTCGTCTTCGTCAACCAGGGCGGCCTCGGCCTGCCGGACGAGAGCTACTACCGCGAGGAGGAGTTCGCCTCCGTCCGCGAGGCCTACACGCCGTTCGTCGCGCGGATGCTGGCGCTGGCCGGCATCGACGCCGCCGAGGCCCGCGCCGAGCGCATCGTCGCCCTCGAGACCGACCTGGCCGCCGCGCACTGGGACAAGGTCCGCAGCCGCGACAGCCAGGCGACCTACAACCTCCGCTCCTGGTCCGAGGTCGAGGAGCTCGCCGCGGGCGTCGACCTCGGCGTGTGGCTCACCGCGATGGGCGCTCCGGAGGGGGCGCTCGCCGAGGTGGTCGTCCGCCAGCCGAGCTTCCTCCAGGGTCTCGCGGGCCTGCTCACCGAGGACCGCCTCCCGGCCTGGCGCGACTGGCTGTCCTGGCAGGTGATCCGCGGAGCCGCGGCCTACCTGTCCAGCGGCTTCGTCGACGCCAACTTCGACTTCTACGGCCGCACCCTCACCGGCACTCCGCAGAAGCGGGAGCGCTGGAAGCGCGCCGTCTCGCTCGTCGAGGGCTCGCTCGGCGAGGCGGTCGGCCGCACCTACGTCGCCCGCCACTTCCCCGAGACGGCGAAGGCCGCGATGGACGTGCTGGTCGCGAACCTCATCGAGGCGTACCGCCGCTCCATCGTGGACCTGGAGTGGATGAGCCCCGCCACCCGCGAGCGCGCGCTCGAGAAGCTCGCGAAGTTCACGCCCAAGATCGGCTATCCGGTGCGCTGGCGCGACTACTCCGCCCTCTCGATCGACCCGGCCGACCTGCTCGGCAACGCCCGCCGCGTGGCCGAGTTCGAGTTCGCCCGCGAGCTCGGCAAGATCGGCCGCCCGCTCGACCGCGACGAGTGGTTCATGACCCCGCAGACGATCAACGCGTACTACAACCCGGGCTTCAACGAGATCGTCTTCCCGGCCGCGATCCTGCAGTTCCCCTTCTTCGACGAGGCCCGCGACCCCGCCGCGAACTACGGAGCGATCGGCGCCGTCATCGGTCACGAGATCGGCCACGGCTTCGACGACCAGGGCTCGCGCTTCGACGGCGACGGCCGCCTCACCGACTGGTGGACCGAGGAGGACCGGGCCGCGTTCGAGGAGCGGACGAAGGCGCTCATCGCGCAGTACGACGCGCTCGCTCCCGCGACCACGCCCGGGCACCACGTGAACGGCGCCCTGACCATCGGCGAGAACATCGGCGACCTCGGCGGTCTCGGCATCGCCTGGAAGGCGTACCTGCTCTCGCTGGACGGCGAGGAGCCGCCCGTCGTGGACGGCCTGACCGGCGCCGAGCGCTTCTTCCTCTCCTGGGCGCAGGCCTGGCAGCAGAAGTCGCGCGACGAGGAGACGATCCGCCTCCTCGCCATCGATCCGCACGCTCCGGCCGAGTTCCGCTGCAACCAGATCGTCCGGAACATCGACGAGTTCTACGCTACTTTTGACGTCTCCGAAGGCGACGCCCTCTGGCTCTCCCCGAGCGAGCGCGTCACCATCTGGTAGTCGCCGCCGACCACCTCCGCACCACGGACGAGGAGCCCCGGGCATCGAGAGCCGACCGATGCAGCGGGGTCGTCCGCCGATCGCGCGTCCTGCCGGCGCGTGAGGACCCAGGTCCCCCCTCCGCACGACCGCACTCCCGACCCGTAGAGGGGCCGTACCCGTGGTGATCCCCACCAGCGAGACCCGCCGTGAGAGCCGACGCAACCGCCGGGGGCGCCACAAGGGCGGCGGTGACCGCGAGAACTTCCAGCGCGGCTTCGACGCCCTCGGCCGTCTCGCGATCGACGGGGTCGTCGTCTCGGCGCGCGCCGTCGACCTGGCGACCGGCCGCACCCTGTTCGCGGTCGACGACTCCGTCTCGATGCCCACCGCCTCCCTCGGCACTGTCGTGCTGCTGATCGAGGTCGCCGCCCGGCTGGCGGACGAGCCGCAGGAGAACCTGCGCCTGGTCGACCGGACCGCGGCGGACGCGGTCTCGGGCTCCGGGCTCTGGCAGCACCTCCAGGTGCCGTCGATGCCGATCGCCGACCTCGCCGCCCTCGTCGGGGCCTCGAGCGACAACCTCGCGACCAACGTCCTGCTGCGCCGCGTCGGCCTCGACGCCGTGCGCGAGCGGGCGGAGGCGCTCGGCCTCTCCCGCACCGCCCTGCTCGACGTCGTGCGCGACGAGCGCGGCCCGGACGACGCGCCGCAGCTCTCGATCGGCTCCGCCCGCGAGCTGACCTGGCTGCTCGCCACCCTCGCGAACGGCGAGATCGTCGACGCCGCCGTGAGCTCGCGGGTGATCGGCTGGCTCTCGCTCGGCACCGACCTCTCGATGGTCGCCGCCTCGTTCGGGCTCGACCCGCTCGCGCACCGCCACCCCGACCACGGCGTCCTGCTCGTCAACGCGACCGGCACCGACGTCGGCGTCCGCGCCGAGGCGGGCGTCCTCCGCGGCCCGCGTGCCGGAGTCGCCTACGCGGTCGCCACCCAGTTCGACGACACGACCCTGCACTACCGCCTCGCGGTGCTGGAGGGCATGCGCACCCTCGGGGCCGACCTGCTCGAGTACGTGCACTGACGGCTGCCGGGGCGGAGGCTCCTCCGGAGCAGGCCGATCCCGCGGAACCCCTCGGGTGCCCCGTCAAGTCCGTGACCGCCTCCGGGGGCGCGACCTAGGCTGCCCGCAGCGGCGCCGCCTCCCGGGCGCACCGCGGAGAGGGAACCATGAGCAGCTTCGGCTTCGACGCCCCCGAGGACGTCACCGACACCACCCGCCCCGACGGCGACTCCCTGCCGGTCCCGCCGGAGGACCCGGCCGAGATCGACGACCCCGAGTCGATCGACGAGGCGCTCGACCAGGGCGCCGACGCCCGCCTCGGCGACGACCAGGACCCGCCGGAGCACCCCTTCATCCCGTCGCCCAGCTGATCGGCCGGCCGGGCGCCCCAGCGGCGCCCGGCCTCCTCCGACCTGGCTGCTCCTCCGAGCCGGCTACTCCTCCGAGCCGACTACTCCTTCGACCCCGGCTTCAGGCGGTTCGCGAGGCGCTTGATCGGGTGGGCGGGCTCGCGCTCCGCCGGATCCTCGACCTCGAGGCCGTAGAACGTGCCGATGTCGCCGACGAACGCCTTGCGGCGGGCCTTGTCGTAGGCGCGGATCTCGCGGCGGAAGGCGATCACCGTCGCGACGCACATCAGGATCATCACGACGCTGAACGGCAGGGCCGAGAGGATCGCGGCGGTCTGCAGGGCGTCGAGGCCGCCGGCGACCAGGAGCGACAGGGCGAGCAGAGCGGTCGCGACGGCGAAGAACACGCGGATGCGGTTGCGCGGCTCCGGCTCGCCGCCGGTCGCGATCATCGACATCACCAGCGCTCCGGAGTCAGCGGAGGTCACGAAGAAGACGCCGATCAGGAGGATCGCGCCGATCGTCAGCACCGAGCCCGCGGGCAGTCCCTGCAGCATCGAGAAGAGCGCCAGGTTGGTGTCGACCGAGCCGTCGGCGCCGACGAGGCCGCCGTCGCCGTAGAGCTCCCGGTAGATGGCCGTGCCGCCGAGGACGCTGAACCAGAGGAAGGTCATGATCGTCGGCACGAGCAGCACGCCGCCGACGAACTCGCGGACCGTCCGGCCCTTCGAGACGCGGGCGATGAAGATGCCGACGAACGGCGCCCACGACATCCACCAGCCCCAGTAGAACGTGGTCCACGAGGCCTGCCACTGCTCGCCCTCGCGGCCGGCGTAGGCGCTGACCGTGAAGGTCAGGCCGATGAAGTTCTGCAGGTAGTTGCCGAGCGACTGCACGAACTCGCGGAGGAGGAACTGGGTCGGGCCGGCGACGAGCACGAAGACGAGGAGCGCGGCGGCGAGCAGCAGGTTGCCGGTCGAGAGCCACTTCATGCCCTTGCCCACGCCCGAGATCAGCGAGAAGACGGTCAGGCCCGTGACCACGGCGATGACCACGATCTGCACGGTGAGCGACGACTCCACGATGCCGCTCGCCTCCAGTCCCGCTGAGATCTGGGTGACGCCCAGGCCGAGCGAGGTCGCGACTCCGAACATGGTGCCGACCAGGGCGACCACGTCGATCGCGTTGCCCCAGCCGCCGCGGACCCGGCGGCCCAGCAGCGGCTCCAGCGCCCAGCGGATCGACACCGGCCGCTTGCGGCGGTGGATCGCGTACGCGAGGGCGAGGCCGACCACCACGTAGATGGACCAGGCGTGGACGCCCCAGTGCAGGTAGGTCTGCGAGATGGCGCTCTGCGCGAGCTCCGTCTCGGTGCCGGTGACGCCCGGGCGCGGAGTGGCGAAGTGGGTGAGCGGCTCCGCGACGCCGTAGAAGACGAGGCCGATGCCCATGCCGGCGGCGAAGAGGAGCGAGATCCAGGCGAGCATCGAGAACTCGGGCTCGTCGTCGTCGGCGCCGAGCTTGATGTCGCCGAAGCGGCTGACCCCCATCCAGATGGCGAAGGCCACGAAGACCGCGGCGATCAGCACGTAGTACCAGCTGAACGTGTTGACGACGGTGGTCTGCAGCGTCGAGAACACGGAGGTCGCGGCGTCGGGCGCGAGGATCGCGAAGGCCGCGATCGACAGCGTGAGGACGGCGGCGGGCCAGAAGACCCACCGCGCGAGGCGGTGCGGAGGGGCGGTCGTGCCCGCGGTGGCGGGGGCGGTGTCCGGGGAGGACGGGTGCTCGGACATGGGGTCCTCTCGTCGGCGGCAACCGTCCACGGTACACGGGGGCCCGTCGGCGGCCCCGGCCGGGGGAGCCGGGCTGGCATGATCCGGCCCCGGTGCGGGAGGCTGGACCCGTGCAGTTCAGAGTCTTCACCGAACCCCAGCAGGGCGCGAGCTACGAGGACCTCCTCGCCGTCGCGCAGGCCGCCGAGAGCCTCGGCTACGACGGCTTCTTCCGCTCCGACCACTACCTCCGGATGGGGGACGGCGACCCCGGCGTGGGCCCGTCCGACGCGTGGACGACACTCGCCGGCCTCGCCCGCGAGACCGAGCGGATCGCGCTCGGCACCCTCGTCTCCTCCGTCACCTACCGGCCGCCGGGGATCCTCGCGATCCAGGTCGCCCAGGTCGACGCGATGTCCGGGGGCCGTGCCGAGCTCGGCCTCGGCACCGGCTGGTTCGAGCAGGAGCACGCCGCGTACGGCATCCCCTTCCCTCCGCGCCGCTTCGACCTCCTCGAGGAGCAGCTCGAGATCGTGACCGGCCTGTGGTCGACGCCGGTCGGCGAGCGCTACTCCTTCGCCGGCGAGCACTACACGCTGACCGACTCCCCGGCCCTGCCCAAGCCCGCCCGCCTGCCGCTGCCGGTGATCGTCGGCGGCGGCGGCCCCAAGCGGACCCCGGCGCTCGCGGCGCGGTTCGCGAGCGAGTTCAATCTGCCCTTCCCCGAGTTCGACGCGATCCCGGGGGCCTTCGAGCGCGTCGACGAGGCGTGCCGGGCGATCGGGCGCGAGCCCTCGTCGCTCGTGCACTCGGTCGCGCTGATCGCGGTCGGCGGAGGCGACGAGGCGGAGTTCACGCGCCGTGCCGCGGCGATCGGCCGCGAGCCCGCCGAGCTGCGCGAGCACGGAGTGGCCGGCGGCGTCGACGAGGCGGTCGACCGCCTCGAGTCCCTCCGCGAGGCCGGCTGCGAGCGCGTCTACCTGCAGTTCATGGACCTGCAGGACCTCGACCACCTCGACTTCTTCGCCCGGGAGGTCCTGCCGCGCCTGTCGGCCTAGGGCGGGCGCCGCTGCTGACTCTGCTCCGACCGTCCAGGAGTCGTCGCACTCGCGCTCGACTGCGACGACTCCTGGCTTCTCGCGATCTCGTCCTCGCGGCTCCGCGCCGAGTGCGACGACTCCTGGACACTCGCGGGCTGCGGGCGGCGCGCTCCGGGCCGCGCGCCCGGGCGTCCGCCCGCGCCGCGGCCTACGCTGGAGGGATGGCGGACACGATCGAGCGCGCGGACGAGCGCCTGGCGACCCGCTCGGCGGCCGAGGTCCCGTGGATCGTGCTGGTCTGGGACGATCCGGTCAACCTGATGTCGTACGTCTCGTACGTCTTCCGCAGCTACTTCGGCTTCGGCCGGGCCGAGGCGGAGCGACTGATGCTGCAAGTGCACACCGAGGGGCGCGCGGTCGTCGCGACCGGCAACCGCGAGGAGATGGAGCGGCACGTGGAGGCGATGCACGGCTACGGCCTGTGGGCGACGCTGCAGAAGGCCGACGCGTGAGCGCCCCGCTGCGCCCCGCGGCCGCGGAGACCGGAGAGCACCCCGCTCGCGGCATCCGAGGACTCGGCTGATGCGCGCGTTCCGTCGCGACTCCTCCGGAGCGGCCGTCGCCCGTTTCGACCGCGAGGAGGCCGGGATCCTCCGCCATCTGGCCGGCGAGATGCTCGAGCTGCTCGATCGCGGGGCGTCCTCGGAGGAGGCCCGCTCCGATCCGGCGCTCGCCCGCCTCCTGCCCGACGCCTACCGCGACGACGCCGAGGCGGCCGACGAGTTCCGCCGCTTCACCGCTCCGGACCTCGCCGCCCGCAAGATGGACGACGCCCGCGCCGTCACGGCGGCCCTCGACGCCGGCGACGGCACGAGTCACGGCCGGATCTTCGAGGGGCTGGGCGAGGTCGCGGTCCGTCTCGAGGAGCCGCAGGCGATCGCCTGGCTCCGCGCACTGACCGACATGCGGCTCGCTCTGGCCGTGCGGCTCGGCATCGACGACACAGACGACGTCGTCCCGGAGGAGGGGAGCGCGGCCGCGATCCGCAGCGTCTACGACTGGCTGGGCGGCGTGCAGGACGGACTCGTCCGCGCCGTCGACGTGTGATCCGCTCGTCCTTCTAGCGATTCCACAGCTGTGGACAACCCTGTGGAAAGGTGTGGAGAACCGGCTCCGGGAGCACCTCCGAACGGCGGAGCGCCGGGCGCGGGGGTGTGGAAACGCGTAGCGTCCACCCTGTGAACACTCCGAGCACCGCCGACGCCCAGCGCACCGCCGACGACATCCAGGACTCGCGGGCGGTGCGGACCCTCGCCCGCGGCGGCTTCGCGGCGAACGGCCTCGTCCACCTCCTGATCGGAGTGATCGCGCTCGGCGTGGCCCGCGGCGGCGGAGGCGAGGCCGACCAGAGCGGTGCTCTCGGCGCCCTCGCGGCGCAGCCCGGCGGTCTGGTGATCCTCTGGATCTGCACGGTCGGCCTCTTCGGCCTGGCGCTGTGGGGGCTGCTCGAGGCGTTCCTCGTCCGCCCGCGCGAGAGCGCCCTGAAGACCTGGGGCAGCCGGCTCAAGGAGGCGGGCAAGGCCGTCGTCTACGGCGCCCTCGGCGTGACGGCGCTGAAGTTCGCGACGGGCGGCGGGTCGAGCTCGTCCGAGTCGTCCGAGAGCGCGAGCGCGCAGGTGCTCTCGGCGCCGGGTGGAGTCGTGCTGCTCGTGATCGCGGGACTGGCCGTCCTCGCGGTCGGCGGCGTCTTCGTGTACCGCGGAGCGAGCAGGAAGTTCCTCGAGAACGTCGCGGAGCCGGGCGGCACGGCGGGCACCGTCGTCACCGTGCTCGGCGTCGCCGGCTACGTCGCCAAGGGCGTGGTCCTCGGCGCTCTCGGCGTGCTGCTGATCGTCGCCGCCGTCACCCACGATCCGGAGCAGGCGGGCGGGCTCGACGAGGCGCTGAAGTCGCTCGTGGAGCTGCCGGCGGGCGTGCTCCTCCTCGGCTTCGTCGCGGTCGGGCTCATCGCCTACGGGCTCTTCTGCTTCGCCCGCGCGCGCTGGCCGCGCCTCTGATGTCGGAGAGCGGATCCGCTCCATACCTGTCACCCCCCTTCCGCGCAACTGGTCCCGCCGTCACGGAGTCGGTGACACGCTGGGGCCTGTGAGTGCTGGAGGCGAGGACGCGACCGGTGGACGGGTGCGTCCGCCGCTGACGCAGGACGCCGCCCGTCTGCTGACCCGCTCCGCCACGGGGGACGCCTCCGCTCTGGGAGAGCTCGTCGACCGCTTCGGCGGCCTCGTCTCGGCGTGCGTCGGCACGGTCCAGGCCGACCCGGCCGGCCGCGACCGGCTCTGCACCGACGTCTTCACCGCCGTCTGGCGCCGCTCCCGCGAGGGTGCCCGCTCGCCGGAGCCCGTGCTCTGGGTGCTCGAGGTCCTCTGCGAGACCCTCGGGTCCGCGCACGAGCTCGCCCGGCGTCCGCTCGGCAGCGGCCTGCTCGCCCTCGACTGCCCGGACCGCGAGCTCCTGCTGCTGGCTGCGGCCGGCGGCTTCTCGCAGGCCGAGATCTCGGCGCTGACCGGGATCGACGAGTTCCGGCTGCGCTCGATCCTCCGGAACGCGCTCGAGGCGCTCCAGGGTCGCGACAGCGATCTTCTGACGGCCTGACCGCCGGAGCCGTCGCGGGAGTAAAGTTGAGTCCGTCGAACTCAACTTTCGAGCCACGGAGGAGACCACCATCATGCAGGCCGGTCGGATGCCCCAGCAGGACGAGAAGTCCGCACTCGAGCAGTACGGCGTCAACCTGACCGCCATCGCGGCGAGCGGCAAGCTCGACCCGGTGATCGGGAGGGACGCCGAGATCCGGCGCGTCAGCCAGGTGCTCACGCGCCGCACCAAGAACAACCCCGTCCTCATCGGCGAGCCCGGCGTCGGCAAGACCGCCGTCGTCGAGGGGCTCGCCCAGCGGATCGTCGCGGGCGACGTCGCCGAGAGCCTCAAGGGCAAGCAGCTCGTCAGCCTCGACCTCTCGGCCCTGATCGCCGGAGCGAAGTACCGCGGCGAGTTCGAGGAGCGGCTGAAGGCCGTGCTCCAGGAGATCGAGGAGTCCGACGGCCGGATCATCACCTTCATCGACGAGCTGCACACGCTGATGGGCGCGGGCGGCGGCGAGGGATCGGTGGCGGCCGCGAACATGCTCAAGCCCATGCTGGCGCGCGGCGAGCTGCGGATGATCGGCGCGACGACGCTCGACGAGTACCGCCAGTACATCGAGAAGGACGCCGCTCTCGAGCGCCGCTTCCAGCAGGTCTTCGTCGGCGAGCCGACCGTCGAGGACACCGTGGCGATCCTCCGCGGGCTGAAGGAGCGCTACGAGGCGCACCACAAGGTGGCGATCGCCGACTCCGCCCTGGTCGCCGCCGCGTCGCTCTCGAACCGCTACATCACCTCCCGCCAGCTGCCGGACAAGGCGATCGACCTGATCGACGAGGCCGCGTCGCGGCTGCGCATGGAGATCGACTCCGCTCCCGTCGAGATCGACGAGCTGCGCCGCTCCGTCGACCGGCTGAGGCTCGAGGAGCTGGCGCTGAAGAAGGAGAAGGACGAGGCCTCGAAGGCGCGGCTGGAGAAGCTGCGCGAGGACCTGGCCCGCCGCGGCGCCCAGCTCGAGGAGCTGCAGGAGCGCTGGGAGCGCGAGCGCGCCTCCCTCAACCGCGTCGGCGAGCTCAAGAACCGGCTCGACGCCCTGCGGATCTCCGCCGAGCGGGCGCAGCGCGAGGGCAAGCTCGAGCGCGCGTCGAAGCTGCTCTACGGCGACATCCCGGTGATCGAGCGCGAGCTCGCGGCCGCCGAGGCGGAGGAGGAGCCGGCCGAGGGCCGCATGGTCAACGAGCAGGTGACGGCCGACGACATCGCCGCGGTGATCGCCGCCTGGACGGGCATCCCCGTCGGGCGCCTCCTGCAGGGCGAGACCGAGAAGCTGCTGCACCTCGAGACCGAGCTGCACCGCCGACTGATCGGCCAGGACGAGGCGGTGTCGGCCGTCGCGGACGCGGTGCGCCGCACCCGCGCGGGCATCTCCGACCCCGACCGGCCGACCGGCTCCTTCCTCTTCCTCGGGCCGACCGGCGTCGGCAAGACCGAGCTGGCGAAGGCGCTCGCCGACCACCTCTTCGACGACGAGAAGGCGATGGTCCGCATCGACATGTCGGAGTACGGCGAGAAGTTCGCCGTCTCGCGGCTGGTCGGCGCCCCTCCCGGCTACATCGGCTACGAGCAGGGCGGCCAGCTCACGGAGGCGGTCCGCCGCCGCCCGTACTCGGTGGTGCTCCTCGACGAGATCGAGAAGGCGCACCCCGAGGTGTTCGACGTCCTGCTCCAGGTGCTCGACGACGGCCGGCTCACCGACGGCCAGGGGCGGACGGTCGACTTCCGCAACACGATCCTCATCCTCACCTCCAACCTGGGGTCGCAGTTCCTCGTGGACCCGGCGCTGTCGCGGCCGCAGAAGGAGGAGGCGGTCCAGCAGATGGTGCGCCAGGCCTTCAAGCCCGAGTTCGTGAACCGGCTCGACGACATCGTGATCTTCGACGCGCTCGACCGCACCGAGCTCGGCGAGATCGTGTCGCTGTACGTCGACCGGCTGTCGAGGAGGCTCTCGGAGCGACGGCTCGACCTGGCGGTGACGCCCGCGGCCCGCGGGTGGCTGGCCGAGCGCGGCTACGACCCGCAGTACGGCGCGCGGCCGCTGCGCCGGCTGATGCAGCGGGCGATCGACGACCAGCTGGCGACGGCGTTGCTCGGCGGCACGGCGCGCGACGGGGACGTGGTGCTGGTGGACGTGGCGCCGGACGGCGAGAGCCTGTCGGTGACGGCCGGGATGCCCGCGTCGGACTGACCGGGGTGCTCGACCCCTGTCGCGAGTCCGCAGAGGTCGCGGTGGTCGCGGTCGACGCCGACGTCTAGGGGGACGGGAAGGAGCGCGCCGGCGGTGACGGGAGGTCCCTCCACAGGGCGCTCGCGGGCGGTACTCGTCCACAGTGGCGGGATCCGCGGGCGGCGCGTCCGGCGGGCTCCGTAGCGTCGGCGGCATGTCCTTCGAAACGCCCGGCCCCCGGATGGCCGACCTCCCTCCCGAGGAGAGGCCGAGGGAGCGCCTCCGCGCCTACGGACCGGAGGCGCTCACCGACGCCGAGACCCTCGCCGTGCTCATCGGGGCCGGCGTCCGCGGCGCCAACGCGACCGTGGTCGCGCAGCGCCTCCTCGCGCGCTTCGGCGGCATCGACGCCGTCGCCCGGGCCGGGGTGGCCGATCTGATGCGGCACCGCGGAGTCGGCGAGGTCGCCGCCTGCCGCCTGGTCGCCTCCTTCGAGCTGCGGCGGAGGATGAACCGCGCCTCGCGCGCCGCCCGCGTGACCGACGCCGCCGGCCTGGCCGGGCTCGTCGCTCCGCTGCTGGCCGCCCGGCCGGTCGAGACCGTGCTGGCAGTGGCGCTCGCCGAGTCCGGAGCCGTCCGCGACGTCCTGACGCTGGCCGACGGAGCCCCGGCGCACGCCGAGATCCCCGTCGCCGCCGTGCTCGCCGAGGTGCTGGCGCGCGGCGCGGCGGGCATCGGCCTGGCGCACAGCCACGCGGGCGAGGCCGTGGTGCTCCCCTCCGACCGTGAGGCGACGCGGGCGATCGCCGACGGGGCAGAGGCGTGCGGCCTGCGGTTCCTCGCACACGTCGTGATCGGGCGCGACGGCTGGGCGGAGGCGCAGCCGTGACGCGGCGCAGGGCTGCTGCGAGGCTGCTCCGATCCGGCAGGACGCCTCCCGCCCCGCGCCGGACCGCCCCCGGCCGTGCCCCGGCTCTCCACCTGGGCCGCGTCGGCGCGCGTTCGTGCAAGCCCCCGCCTCTCCGGCGCCCGCGGCCGGTCGCGGGCGTACCGTGGACGCCGACCCCATCCCCCTCCCGACCAGGAGCACCCATGCGAGCAACACTCATCCACGGCGAGCGCGACATCCGACTCGAGGAGGTCCCCGACCCGCAGCTCTCGACGGGGCGCGACGCGATCGTCCGCGTCACCGCGGCCTGCGTCTGCGGCTCGGACCTGTGGCCCTACCGCGGCGTCACGCCCACCAAGGAGGCGCACCGCATCGGCCACGAGTTCGTCGGCGTCGTCGAGGAGATCGGCGACGACGTGCACGACGTCGCGGTCGGCGACTTCGTGATCGCTCCGTTCTACGTCTGCGACGGCACCTGCGCGAACTGCGCGAACGGCGTCTCCACCTCGTGCCTCACCGGCGGCTGGTGGGGCGCCGAGGTCCGCGAGGAGGGCTTCGCGGACGGCGCCCAGGGCGAGAAGGTGCGCGTGCCCCTCGCCGACGGCACGCTCTTCCGCGTGGGCATCGATCCGGACCCGGCGCTCATCCCCAGCCTGCTCACCCTCGCCGACGTGATGGGGACCGGCCACCACGCCGCGGTCTCGGCCGGCGTCACCGCTGGCTCGACCGTCGCGGTCGTCGGCGACGGCGCGGTCGGCCTCTGCGCCGTCCTGGCGGCCAAGCGCCTCGGCGCGACCACGATCATCGCGATGTCGCGGCACGAGTCGCGGCAGAACCTCGCCCGCCGCTTCGGGGCGACCCACATCGTCGAGACCCGCGGCGACGAGGGCGTCGCGCGCGTCCGCGAGCTGACCGGCGGGATCGGCGCCGACTGCGTGCTCGAATGCGTCGGCACCAAGGAGTCGATGCAGCAGGCCCTCGACTCCGCCCGCCCCGGCGGCATGGTCGGCTACGTCGGCGTCCCCAACGGAGGCCCCGAGCTGCCCGTCCGCCAGATGTTCGGCTCGAACGTGGGCGTCAACGGCGGAGTCGCGCCGGTCCGCGGCTACATGGCCGAGCTGCTGCCCGACGTGCTCAGCGGCGCGATCGAGCCCGGTCTGGTCTTCGACCTCGAGCTGCCCCTCGAGGAGATCGCCGAGGCGTACGCCGCCATGGACGAGCGCCGCGCGATCAAGACCCTCGTGCGTCCGTAGTCCCGCCGAGGGGCGCCGGCACGGTCGCGAGGAGTAGCCTCCCGCGCATGACCGCGTCAGCCCGCACCGCCGCGACGGCGCCCCTCTTCCACCCCGACCTCGCGCTCGGCCGCTTCCTCCCGCCGATCGTCCTCGGCCCGCGACTGCTGCGCCTCGCCACGCGACGCGCCGCCGAGGGAGGCGAGGCTCCGCCCGACATCGTGGTCGACGACGTCGAGATCCCCGTCGCCGGAGCCGCTCCCGTCCGGGCCCGCAGCTACCGGCCGCGCATCCTCCGCGGTACCGCTCCCGCGCTCCTCTGGGTGCACGGCGGCGGCATGGTGCTCGGCAGCCACCTCCAGGACGAGGCGTCCTGCATCGACTTCGCCCGCACCCTGGGCATCACGGTCGTCTCCGTCGACTACCGCCTCGCGCCCGCGCATCCGGCCCCGGCTGCCGTCGAGGACGTGCTGGCCGCGTTCGACTGGCTCGTCGAGCACGCGCAGGAGCGCGGCGTCGACCCGGCGCGCATCGCCGTCGGAGGCGCGAGCGCGGGCGGCGGCATCGCCGCGGGTGCGACCCTCCTCGCCCACGACCGCGGAGGAGCGCAGCCCGCGTTCCAGCTGCTCGTCTACCCGATGCTCGACGACCGCACCGTCACCCGGCCCGGTCCTCCTCCGCGCGGAGTCCGCGTCTGGACCCCGGGCAGCAACCGCTTCGGCTGGACCGCCTACCTCGCCGGCGAGCCCGGCGGCCCCGGCGTCACGGCGTACGCCGCCCCCGCCCGCCGCGACGACCTCACGGGCCTCCCGCCGGCCTGGATCGGCGTCGGCGGCCTCGACCTCTTCCACGGCGAGGACGTCCGCTACGCCGAGCGCCTGCGCGCGGCCGGAGTGCCGTGCGGGCTCGAGATCGTGGAGGGCGCCTTCCACGGCTTCGACGCCCTGTTCCGCCGGACCGGTGTGGCGAAGCGCTTCTGGGCGGCGCAGGCCGCGGCGCTCGGCGAGGCCCTCGTCGCCTGACCTCCGCGTCGACGCGCCGGGCCGATTCCGTCTCCGGCGCTCGGCACTGCGAGGCTGAGGGGCGACGGCCGCCGCCCGCGCGTCACCCGTGCCGTGCCTGCCGCGCATCCGTCTCCGCCCGCCGCCCCGCCCCGCCCCGTCTCCCGGAGGACCCATGGACATCGACCGCCTCGCCACCCGCTACGAGATCGCCCTGCCCGCCTGGATCGGTGACGCCCTCCGCGACGTCCCCGAGGTCCTCCCGAGCCTCGAGGACCGGATGGCCCTCGTGCACGCGCTCGCCGACCGCAACTTCCGCGAGGGGAACGGCGGCCCGTTCGCGGCGATCGTCGTCGAGCGCGACTCCGGTCGTCTCGTCTCGGTCGGAGTGAACGTCGTCCTCGGCAGCGGGGTCTCGTCCGGCCACGCCGAGGTGACGGCGCTCGGTCTCGCGCAGACCGCGCTCGGCACCTGGGACCTCGGCGGCGAGGGCCTCCCCGCGCACGACCTGGTCGTCAACTGGCGCCCGTGCGTGCAGTGCTACGGAGCGACGATGTGGTCGGGGGTGCGCCGCCTGGTCGTCGCGGGCTCCGGCCCCGAGCTCGAGGAGATCAGCACCTTCGACGAGGGGCCGATGCGCGAGGACTGGGCCGCCCAGTTCGAGGCCCGCGGGATCGAGGTCGTCGACGGCGTGCTCCGCGACGAGGCCCTCGACGTGTTCCGCGCCTACCGCGCCTCCGTCGACTCCGGCGAGGTGCTCGTCTACAACGCCCGCGCCGACTCCTGATACCGCGGCGGGTCCGGACCGCGCGGCGGTTCCGCGCAGGACGCAGGGGAGCCCCGCCTCAGCGGGGCCCCGTGCGGTCCTGAGCTGCCGGCCGCTGGAAGCGGTCAGCAGCGGCTCAGCGCCACCAGTCGTCGAACATCGACAGCGGCACCTGGCGCTTGTGCTCGGTCGCGGCGTACCGCGCCTCGATGGCCTCGGCGACGGCCCGGTCGACCTCGCCGCCCTCGAGGTACGTGTCGAGGTCGGCGTAGGTGAGCCCGAGGTTCGTCTCGTCGGTCTGGCCGGGGTTGTCGTCGAGCAGGTCCGCCGTCGGCGCCTTCTCGTAGAGCCGGGCCGGTGCGTCCAGGTGCTCGAGGAGCGAGCGCCCCTGCCGCTTGGTGAGACCGGTGAGCGGGAGGACGTCGGCGCCGCCGTCGCCGTACTTCGTGAAGAAGCCGGTGACCGCCTCGGCCGCGTGGTCGGTCCCGACGACGAGCATCCCGGCCTGGCCGGCGATCGCGTACTGCGCGATCATCCGCATCCGCGCCTTCACGTTGCCCTTCACGAAGTCGCTGATCGGCTCGTCGACCGCGTCGCCGAATGCTGCGGCCACGCCGTCGACGCCCTGGTGGATGTCGAAGACGACCTGGCGGTCCGGGCGGATGAACGTGAGGGCGAGCTGGGCGTCCTCCTCGTCGGCCTGCACCTTGTACGGCAGGCGGACCGCGATGAAGGAGGCGTCGCCGCCGCTCGCGCGGACCTGCTCGACCGCGAGCTGGCAGAGGCGCCCGGCGAGGCTCGAGTCCTGGCCGCCGCTGATGCCGAGGACGAGGCCCTTCGCGCCGGTGCTGCGGAGGTAGTCGGCGAGGAAGCCGCTGCGCCGTTCGACTTCGACGGCCGGATCGACGGCGGGGGAGACGTGGAGCTCGGAGATGATCTGCTGTTGGACGTCGCGCACGGCTTCACGCTACTCCGGATGTTCCCCGGCGGCCCCTCCTCGCCGCGGACGCGCAGGCTCCCGACGCCTCCCCGAAACAGGGTCCGCCCGCCGCGTCCGACTGGCGCGGCGCCTACCCGCGCTCGGCGACGATGCGGGCGATGCGCGCCGGGACGGTGTCGTCCTGCAGGCTCGTCACGTCTCCGAGCGGGCGGCCGTCGCGGATGTCGCCGAGCAGCCGCCGCATGATCTTGCCGGAGCGGGTCTTGGGCAGATCCGGCACCACCACCACGTCGCGCGGCTTGGCGATCGGCCCGATCGCGACCGCCACGTGGTCGCGCAGGAGCGCCGAGAGCGTCGCGCCGAGCGCGGCCCAGTAGGCGGGGTCCTCCTCGGCGCGGTCGACGGCCTCGTCGGAGGGGATGACGAACGCCGCGATCGCCTGGCCGGTCGTCGCGTCGGCGACTCCGACGACTCCGGCCTCGCCGACGGCCGGATGGGCGACGAGGGCCGACTCGATCTCGATCGTGGACAGGCGGTGCCCGGAGACGTTGATGACGTCGTCGACGCGGCCGAGCACCCAGACGTCGCCGTCGGCGTCGTACTTCGCGCCGTCCCCGGAGAAGAACCACCCCTGGGACGCGTAGCGGGCCCAGTAGGAGTCGCGGTACCGCTCCGGGTCGCCCCACACGGTGCGGGCGAGCGCCGGCCCTGTCCGGTCGACCACGAGGTACCCGCCGGAGCCGTTCGGCACCCGCTCGCCGTGCTCGTCCACCACGAGTACGCCGAGCCCGGGCAGTGCTCCGAGCGACGAGCCCGGCTTGAGGGTCGAGACGCCCGGCAGCGGGCACATCACCGCAGCGCCGGTCTCGGACTGCCACCAGGTGTCGACGATCGGGCAGCGCCCGCCGCCGATCGCCTCGTGGAACCAGACCCAGGCCTCGGGGTTGATGGACTCGCCGACGGTGCCGAGCAGGCGCAGGCTCGACAGGTCGTACCGGTCGGGCACGCCCTCGGGGAACCAGGTCATCAGCGTCCGGATCAGCGTCGGCGCCGTGTAGTAGACGGTCACCCCGTACCGCTCGATGATCTCGAAGTGCCGGGCCGTGTGCGGGGTGCTCGGGGTGCCCTCGTAGATCACCTGGGTGAGCCCGTTCGAGAGCGGTCCGTAGATCTCGTAGGTGTGCGCGGTGACCCAGGCGAGGTCGGCGGTGCACCAGTGCACGTCGTCCGGCTTCGCGTCGAACACGGCCCAGTGCGTCCAGGAGGCCTGCGTGAGGTAGCCGCCGCTGGTGTGCACCAGCCCCTTGGGCTTCCCGGTCGTGCCGGAGGTGTAGATGATGAACAGCGGCGTCTCGGAGTCGAAGGCCTCGGCCTCGTGGACGTCGCTCTGCGCATCGACCAGCTCGTGCCACCAGACGTCGCGGCCCGGGGTCCACGGGACGTCGGTCTCACCGGTGCGGCGGACGACGAGGACGTGCTCGATCGACGCGACGCCCTCGACCGCCCGGTCGGCGCTCGCCTTGACCGGCACCGCCGCTCCGCGCCGGAACTGCCCGTCCGTGGTGACCAGGAGCTTCGCGCCGGTGTCCTCCACGCGGAACCGCACCGCCTCGGCGGAGAAGCCGCCGAAGACGAGCGAGTGGATCGCGCCGATCCGCGCGATCGCGAGCGTGATGACGATGGTCTCGGGGATCACCGGGAGATAGACGACGACGCGGTCGCCCTTCCCGATCCCGAGCGCGGTCAGCGCGTTCGCGGCGCGGGAGACCTCGCGCTGGAGCTCGGCGTAGGTGATCGACCGCCGGTCGCCGCGCTCGCCCTCGAAGTGGAGGGCGGTCTTCCCGCCGCGTCCCGCGTCCACGTGGCGGTCGACGCAGTTGACGGCCACGTTCAGCCGTCCACCCTCGAACCAGGTCGTGCGCGGCACCGAGAGCGAGCCGTCGGGCAGCGGAGCGGCAGGCTCCCAGCTGTGGGCGGTGTGCCACGGCTCCGCCCACTCGAGGCGGCGGGCTGCCTCCTCCCAGAACGCGACCGGATCGGCGGCGGCTCGCGAGTACTCCTCCGCGCCCGCGTTCGCCTGCGCGGCGAAGGCCGCGGGCGGGGGGAACCGGCGGTGCTCGTCGAGCAGGTTGGCGATCGTCCCGCTCACGCTCGGAGCTCCCTCCCCGGCGCTCACGCCCACTTCCTCACGGCGTAGCGCTGGAACACGCCGACGACGGCATCGGTGAGCTTGCCCAGCACGGCCAGCAGGACGATCGCCAGGAACACCCGGTCGATCCGGCCGTTGTTCTGGCTGTCGATGAGGCGGAAGCCGAGGCCCATCGAGGAGGCGATGAGCTCGGAGGCGACCAGGAACAGCCACGACTGGGCGAGCGCGAGGCGCAGCCCGGAGATCACGGACGGGATCACCGCGGGCAGCTGCACCGTCGTGAAGAGCCGGACGCCCGAGAGGCCGAAAGCGCGGCCCGCCTCGACGAGGTGCCGGTCGACGTGGCCGAGCGCCGTGGCCACCGTGGTGAAGACCGGGAAGAACGCGCCGATCGTGATCAGCGTGATCTTCGACTCCTCGCCGATGCCCATCCAGAGCAGCAGCAGCGGGACCCAGGCCAGCGACGGGACCGCCCGGATCGCGCCGAGGGTCGGTCCGAGGACGACCTCCCAGACGCGGGAGAGCCCGAAGAGCGCGCCGACCACGAGCCCGAGCGCCGAGCCGAGCGCGAACCCGATGAGCACGCGCTGCGTCGAGATGGCGACGTCCTGGCCGAGGTCGCCGCGCTGGGCGAGGTCGACGCCGGCCGCCCAGACCATCGCGGGCGAGGGGAAGACCGCCACCGAGACCATCCCGGTCGTCGTCGCGATCTGCCAGGCGGCGAGCAGCAGCACGGGCAGGACCGCGCCTCCCGCGACGACGAACCACCGTCGCGATGTGAGCGGGTGGGTGCGGTCCTCGCGGAGGCGGCGCTGGGAGGCCGCGACCGATGGGCCCGCCGTCACGAGTCCGGGCTCACCCGGCATCGGCGCGGACAGCGCGCTCCGCCGCAGCACATCGGCGTCGGTCGCGGTGTCGTCGTCGCGGATCGTCATCGTCGGTCTCCTCGGATCACGGGTTCGGGGGCGGAGGGCCGGACCCTCAGGCGCCGATGGCGCTCGGGTCGGCCGCCGAGGCGTAGGTGTCGTCGAGCAGCGAGTCGAGCGCGTCGTCGACCTGCTGCTGCGAGGCGACGTCGCCGTTCTCGACGAAGATCGGGCCGATCACGGCGAGCACGTCGGTCTGCGCGGAGCCGGGGACGTTGTCGACGTCGAGGTTGCTGCGCTCGGTGATGACCGTCGTCGCCACCGCCACGTCGAGGCCGGCGACGGAGGCGAGGATGCTCGCCGTCTCGTCCTGGTTCTCGAGTGCCCAGGCGCGGGCGTGCTCGTACGCGTTCACGACGGTCTGCGCGAGGTCCGGCTTCTCGGCGAGGAAGCTCTCGGTCGCGTTGAGCAGACCGTAGGAGTTGAAGTCGACGTTGCGGTAGAGCAGGGTCGCCCCGGCCGCCTCGGCGCCGGCCATGATCGGGTCCAGGCCCGCCCAGGCGTCGACGGAGCCGTTCTGCAGCGCCGCCCAGCCGTCGGCGTGCTGCAGGTTCTGCACCGTCACGTCGCCGATGCCCAGCCCGGCGGCCTCGAGCGCCTGCACCAGGAAGAAGTAGGGGTCGGTGCCCTTGGTGGCCGCGATCTGCTTGCCCTTGAGCTGCTCGACCGACGTGATCGCCGAGCCGGCGGGGACGACGAGGGCCGACCACTCCGGCTGCGAGAAGATGTCGATCGTCCTGATCGGCGAGCCGTTCGAGCGGGCGAGCAGTGCGGCCGAGCCGGCGGTGGAGCCGACGTCGATCGCTCCGGCGCGCAGGGCCTCGTTGGCCTTGTTGGAGCCGGCCGACTGCACCCAGGCGACGGTGACCTGCTGCTCGGCGAGGGCGGCCTCGAGCCAGCCCTTCTCCTTGATGACCAGGCTCAGCGGGTTGTACGTCGCGAAGTCGAGCGTGAGCGTGCCGCCCTGAGTTCCTCCGGAGGCGGCGTCGGCGGTCGCGGCCGCCGCTCCTCCTCCGCCCTCGCCCTGCACGCAGCCCGCGAGGAGCGGGACGGCGGCGGCGGTGAGCAGACCGGCGAGAGCGGTGCGGCGGGTGAGCGGGGAGCTGGTGAACGACATGGGGGCCTCGGCTTCGGGGATGCGGTGACAGCGAGTGTGGACGCTGCAGGGGAGGGGCGGTGCGGGGAGGTGCTCGTGCGGTGGAGAGCGGGAGGAGGAGGCGGCTGGGGAGGGAGGTCGTGCCGCCCGGACCGTGCCGCCCGGGTGGAGGGACGCGGGTCGATCCGCCCGGGGTCAGTGCCGCTCGATGCCCAGCCCCGCGAGGAGCTCGGCCCGGTGCTCGGCGAGCTCCGCCGAGCCGCGGTCGCGGGGCCGCGCGCCGGGGACGGTGACGATCCGCTGGATGCGCGAGACGCCTCCGGGCTCGTCGCGCCCGAGGAGCACGATGCGGTCGGCCAGCTGGAGGGCCTCGTCGACGTCGTGGGTGACGAGCAGGATCGTCGCCGGAGCCGCCGCGTGCACGTCGAGCAGCAGGTCCTGCATCCGCAGGCGGGTCAGCGCGTCGAGCGCCCCGAAGGGCTCGTCCAGGAGGAGCACGCCGGGGTTCCGGGCGAGGGCGCGGGCGAGGGAGGCGCGCTGGGCCATCCCCCCGGACACCTCGCGGGGCCGCGAGCGGGCGTGCGCGGTGAGGCCGACCAGCGAGAGCAGCTCGTCGACGGCGGCGCGGGCGGCCGTGCGCGGGGTGCCGCGCGGCAGTCCGAGCGCGACGTTGTCGGCGATGCTCCGCCAGGGCAGCAGCCGCGGCTCCTGGAACGCCACCGCGCAGCGCGGGTCGATGCCGGAGACGGGGGCGCCGTCGATGAGGACGGACCCCTCGGAGGCGGTGTCCAGGCCCGCCGCGATGCGCAGCAGCGTGGACTTGCCGCAGCCGCTCGGGCCGAGGATCGCGATGACCTCGCCCGCGGCGGCCTCGAGCGTCACATCCGTCAGCACGGGGGCCCCGGGCGCGAAGGTGCGGCCGACCCCCTCGAAGCGCACGGGGAACGCCGACTGGCCGAGCTCGGCGTCGAAGGCCAGGCTCGTGCGGGCGGCGGGGGTGGCGGGCATGTCTCTCCGGGCAGCGGGACGGACGGGCGGATCGTCCGATCGTACGGAGAGGCTCCCGGCGGCACAGCGGGGACCGACACGGGGAGTAACACAGGGGTGGGACGCGGAAGGCCTCCCCGGTCCGCGGACGGAGGAGGCCTTCCGCGGGAGGGTTACGCCTGGACGAGCACGAGCTCCTCGAGGGGCAGGCGGGTGCGCGGCGCGGTCTCGCGCTCGCGGAGGGTCTCGTTCGCCAGCGCGTCGGCGTCGGCCGCGACTCCCACCGCGGCGATCGTCACCGGGTCGAAGCGCTCGTCGACGCCGAACGCGGCGCGGACGGCGTCCTTGTCGAAGCCGGCCATCTGGTGCACGTGCAGTCCCTCGTGGTGCGCCTGCACGCTGAGGTGGGCGATCGACTGGCCGAGGTCGTAGACGGCCCAGGGGCGCGGCTTCCCCTCGGAGTCGACGGTCTCGGCGAGCGCGACGACCAGGACGGCGGCGGAGCCGGCCCAGGCGCCGTTGAAGCCGGCGAGCGTCGCGACGATGCGGTCGAACTCGTCGGTTCCGCGGCGGGCGACGATGAAGCGCCACGGCTGCGAGTTGCTGGCGGACGGGGACCAGCGCGCGGCCTCGAGGAGGGACGCGAGGGTCTCGTCGGAGACGGTCGCGGTCGCGTCGTAGGAGCGGGGGCTCCAGCGCTCCGCGAGGACGTCGAGGATCGGGGCGCTGGTGCTGGCGGTGCGGGAGGCGGTGGCGGACATCGCGGGGCTTCTTCCGTGCGGGGGACTGGGGGAGGGGCTCCGTCGCCCGTGGAGCCCAACCGTGCCCGCCCCGCGGGCATTCCCGCGCGCGCACGGCAGGCGCCCGCGCGCGCGTTCGCCCACGGAGGAGCGGGCCGCCTCCGAGCCCCGGAACGGTACGGTGGGAGACGGCGTGGTCACCCCGCGCACCACCATCCACGACTCTGGAGGATCATCCATGGCCCAGCACTTCGACGTCGTCGTCCTGGGGGCAGGCCCCGGCGGATACGTGGCCGCGATCCGCGCCGCCCAGCTCGGCAAGTCCGTCGCCGTCGTCGAGAAGCAGTACTGGGGCGGTGTCTGCCTCAACGTCGGCTGCATCCCGTCCAAGGCGCTGCTGCGCAACGCGGAGCTCGCCCACCTCTTCCACACCCAGGCGAAGCAGTTCGGCATCTCGGGCGACGTCTCGTTCGACTTCGGCGCGGCGTTCGACCGCAGCCGCTCGGTCGCGGACGGCCGCACCAAGGGCGTCCACTTCCTGATGAAGAAGAACAAGATCGCCGAGTTCGACGGCGTCGGCTCCTTCACCGGCCCGCAGGGCCTCGACGTGCAGCTGAGCAAGGGCGGCACGGAGTCGCTGACCTTCGACGACGCGATCATCGCGACCGGCGCGAGCGTCCGCCTCCTCCCCGGCGTCGAGCTCTCCGAGAACGTCGTCACCTACGAGACCCAGATCATGACCCGCGAGCTCCCCGACACGATGGCCATCGTGGGCGCGGGCGCGATCGGCATGGAGTTCGCCTACGTCCTCAAGAACTACGGCGTCGACGTGACGATCATCGAGTTCATGGACCGCGCCCTCCCCAACGAGGACCCGGACGTCTCCAAGGAGATCCAGAAGCAGTACAAGAAGCTCGGCGTCGAGATCCTGACCTCGACCAAGGTCGAGTCGGTCGTGGACAAGGACGGCTACGTCACGGTCACCTACACCGCGAAGGACGGCACGCAGTCGACCCTCGAGGTCGACAAGGTGCTCATGTCCATCGGCTGGGTCCCCCGCACCGAGGGCTTCGGCCTCGAGAAGACGGGTGTCGAGCTCACCGAGCGCGGCGCGATCGCGATCGACGACCACATGCGCACCAACGTGCCGCACATCTACGCCATCGGCGACGTCACCGCGAAGCTCCAGCTCGCGCACGTCGCGGAGGCGCAGGGCGTCGTCGCCGCCGAGACCCTCGCCGGTGCCGAGACCCAGACCCTGGGCGACTACCGGATGATGCCGCGCGCGACGTTCTGCCAGCCGCAGATCGCCTCCTTCGGCCTCACCGAGAAGCAGGCGACGGACGAGGGACACGAGATCACCGTCTCGACCTTCCCCTTCATGGCGAACGGCAAGGCCCACGGCCTCGGCGAGCCCACCGGCTTCGTGAAGCTCATCGCGAGCAAGAAGTACGGCGAACTCCTCGGCGCCCACATGATCGGCCCCGACGTCTCGGAGCTGCTCCCCGAGCTCACGCTCGCCCAGAAGTGGGACCTCACCGCGACCGAGCTGGCCCGCAACGTGCACACCCACCCGACGCTGTCGGAGGCGCTGCAGGAGGGCTTCCACGGCCTCAAGGGGCACATGATCAACATGTAGGGCTCGTCCCTCCACGGCCTCCGGCCCGCAGGATCCCGCTCGGCTCGTCCGCGGCGGATCCTGCGGGCCGGAGCCGTCTCCGGGGGCGTCCGCGGGGCTCCGGCGCCGCTCCCGCTACCGTGGCCCGATGGATCCGCGCCTGCTCGACCGCCTCGCCGCCGACGCCTGGCCCGCGCTCGTGCGGCGCCCCCTCGGCCCATGGGAGCTGCGCGCCTCCTCGGGGGTCACGAAGCGCGCGAACTCGGTGCTCGCGTCCGGCGACGTCGTCGACCAGGGGGCGGCCCTCGACGCGGCGGAGGCGTTCGCCCGCGAGCACGGGATCGCGCCCCTCGTGCAGATCGGACCGCCGAGCCCTGCCGGTCTGACCGGGTTGCTCGCCGAGCGGGGCGCCGCGCCGATCGACCGGACGCTCGTGCTGACGGGATCGGTGCAGGAGGCGCTCGCCGCCCTGCCCTCGACGTCGGGGTCCGCGCCGTCGGGATCCGCGCCGCAGCCTCGTGTCCGGCTCGCCCCGGCTCCCGACGAGGACTGGCTCGCCCTCTGGTGGTCGGTGGACGGTCGCGGGGGAGCGGAGGAGCGTGCGGTCGCCGAGCGCATCCTCGCGGGCTGCCCCTCCTCCTACGCTCTCGCCGTCGACGGCGACGGCCCGGCCGCGACCGGCCGCCTCGCGCTCGTCACGGCGCCGGACGGCGAGCTCTGGGGCGGCCTCTTCGCCCTGGCGACCCGGCCGGACGCCCGGCGCCGCGGGCTCGCCTCCGCCGTGATCCGCGCCCTCCTCGAGGACGCGTCCGGCCGGGGCGTCGCGCGCTTCTGGCTCCAGGTGCTCGCCGAGAACGCCGGCGCCCGCCGCCTCTACGCGTCCCTCGGCTGCCGCGAGTCGTCCTGGTACGAGTACTGGCGCTGACCCGCTCGCGAAGGAGGAGCGGGGTGCCCGGGTCAGGCGTTCGCGAGCACGGCGCGGGCGACGGCCTCGGCCTTCGCCGCGTCGCCGGTGACGGTCACGCGCCACCACACGTCGTCGGCCAGTGCGTCGATCTCGCAGACGCCCGCCGCGCAGCCGGTGAGGGCCTTCTCGCCGAAGCCGTCGAGCGGCTCGAGCGGGATCGCCAGGCCCGAGGTCAGCGAGAGGTTCCGCCAGCCGTCGTCGCCGTTCGGGAGCGCGTCGACCGTCACGCCCGAGTAGGCGGCGCTGGAGGCGTCGCTCCAGCTGCAGGAGGCGTACCCGGCCCGGGCGGCGGCAGCGGCCGACGCGGTGGTCGGCGTCCCGGTCCCCGTCCCCGCGGTCGCCTGCGCGAGACCGGCGGCACCGGACAGCTGCTCGGCCGTCAGGACCTCGGTGCAGACGGGCGCCGTCGCGGTGACCGGCTCGTCGAGGCTGCCGAGCGCGGCGGAGGCGGTGCCGGTCGCCAGCGCGGCGAGGTCGACCGCGGCCGGGGCGCCGCGCAGCTGCAGCGTCACCCAGGTGGCGCCGGCGAGCAGGTCCAGGTCGCAGCTGCCGTCGGTGCAGGAGCCGTAGGCCTCGACGCCGGTCTCGAGGCGCGGGCCCGGACGGCCGGCGAACGCCTCAGCGGCGTCGTCGACCGCCGCCGCGGTGATCGAGGCGTCCTCGTCGTACCAGGCGCAGCGGAGCACTCCGCCGTTCTCCTCCGCGGCCTCGCGGATCAGCTCGCCCGAGGAGCGCGTCGTCACCTCGCGGCTGCCCTCGAGAGCGCTGCGGGAGACCCCCAGCGCCGAGGCCGCCCGCGTGGCGGGGAGGAGGGAGTCGCAGCCCAGGCGGGTCGAGGCCGTGGCCGTGGGCGAGGGCGTCGGAGTCGCGGAGGGAATCGGAGCGGCGGTCTCGGACGCCGACGGGGTGGCCGCGACGTCCGAGCGCTCGGCCGTCGTGCAGCCCGTCAGCGCGACGAGAACGGCGAGCGCGGCGCCGACCGTCGCCAGGCGCGGGAGGCGGGCCCTCATGCGGCCAGCTCGCGCTCGATCGCGGCCGTGAACGCGTCGATGTCGTCCTCCGTCGTGTCGAAGGAGCAGACCCAGCGGACCTCGCCGGTCGCCGGGTTCCAGTCGTAGAAGCGGTAGGCGGTGCGGAGCCGGTCCGCGACTCCGGGCGGCAGCGTCGCGAACACCGCGTTGGCCTGGGTCTGCTGCGTGAACTCGAGCCCGGCGATCCGGCCGGCGGCGATCGCCTCCTCGAGCCCCGAGCGCAGGCGCGCCGCCATGGCGTTCGCGTGCCGGGCCGAGCGGAGCCACAGGGGCTCCTCCTCGCCGCCGTCGCCGAGCAGGGCGAGCAGCTGCGCCGAGATGAAGCGCATCTTGGAGGAGAGCTGCATGTTGGTCTTGCGGAGGAAGGTCAGCCCGGTCGAGGCCGCGGGGTCGAGCACGACGATCGCCTCGCCGAGCAGGATGCCGTTCTTGGTGCCGCCGAACGAGAGCACGTCGACGCCCGCGTCGGTCGTGAAGGAGACCAGGGGCAGGCCGAGGGCGGCCGCGGCGTTCGCGATGCGCGCCCCGTCCATGTGCAGCCGCATGCCGAGGCCGTGCGCGTGGTCGGCGAGCGCGCGCACCTCCTCGGGGGTGTAGACGGTGCCGAGCTCGGAGGACTGGGTGATCGAGACCACGAGCGGCTGGGCGCGGTGCTCGTCGCCGAAGCCCCACGCCTCCTGGTCGACCAGCGCCGGGGTCAGCTTGCCGTCGGGCGTGGGGACCGTGAGGATCTTGATCCCGCCGACCTTCTCGGGTGCTCCGCCCTCGTCGGAGGTGATGTGGGCGGTGCCCGCCGAGACGACGGCGCCCCACCGGGGCAGCATCGACTGCAGGCCGGTGACGTTGGCGCCCGTGCCGTTGAAGACGGGGAAGGCCTGGGCCTGCTCGCCGAACTCGCGGCGGAACGCCTCCTGCAGGCGCTCGGTGTAGACGTCCTCGCCGTAGGCGATCTGGTGCGCTCCGTTGGCCGCGGCGATCGCGGCGAGGACCTCGTCGTGCACTCCGGAGTAGTTGTCGGAGGCGAAGCCGCGGACGTCGGGATCGTGCAGAGCGCTCATCCCTCCATCTTCGCAGCCCGCCGGCCGGAGGAGCCCGGGAGGCGCCCGCCGAGACACCCCTCCTGCCTCCCGCATGTTTCGGGCAGGTGAACGGACGACGACCCGAAAGCCGATCTCCGTCAAGAAGTTGGTATCGGCTGGGAGGCAGGCCACTCTTGACGTATGCGCATGGACACGACGGGAGCTGTCCGCGACATGCCCGCCCCTCCCGGGGTGGACGAGATCGCGGCTCGCTTCGGCGATCCCGTCCTCGCGTTCGCGCCCCAGCCGAGGCTGGAGGAGTTCGCCGCGGCGCAGACGATGGCGCTCGGCCGCTTCGTCGAGATCTCGCTCTCGTACTCGTTCTACAAGAACCCGCGCAACCGCGCCGACCCCGTCAACCACGTCCCGCTGACCCCCGAGCAGAAGCGCGCGATCGAGCGCGCCGAGAACGACCACCTGCCGCCGTGGATGGTCGACCAGGTGACGCGGATGCGGTACCCGGTGCTCTGGGAGGCGGTCCGCACTTCCGTGCCGATCCCCGCCGAGCGCAGCCGGCCCCTGGAGTCCCGCCTCGCGGCTCACATGGGCGACGTGCTCCGCAACACCTTCCCGGGCCGCGTGCGCAGCCGCCGCGGCGGGATGCCGGTGGTCGCCGCCGCCCTCCGCGACGAGGACGTCGTGCGCGGCGTCCCGGTGATCGTGGACGGGGAGGCGCTGCGCGGCTACCGCGTGGACACCGATCCGGACGTGGTCGCGATCGGCGCCCGCGTCGACGGCCGCTACATGACGGTCGTGCTCGACCGGAAGATCGTGCCGGAGATCCGGATGGAGTTCGTCCGCCGCACCCCGCCGCGCCCGGCTTCGAGCCAGCCCCGGCGCTGACCGCCCCGGCCCACCGCTCAGGGGCGCCCCGGCACCGCGATCCCGTGCTCGTAGGCGAACACGACCGCCTGGATCCGGTCGCGCACGCCGAGCTTCATCAGGATCTTCGAGACGTGCGTCTTCACGGTCGCCTCGCCCACGAACAGCTCGGCCGCGATCTCGGCGTTCGACCAGCCCCGCGCCAGGTGCACGAGCACCTCCCGCTCGCGTTCCGTCAGGTCGGCCACTCCGGAGTGCTCGGCCGCGGCCGGCGTGTGCTCGGGCACGGACGCGAACCGCTCGATCACGCGCCGGGTGACGTCGGGGGCGAGCATCGCGTCGCCGCGGGCGACCACCTGCACGGCCTCGACCAGCTCCTCCGGCGACGCGTTCTTGAGCAGGAACCCGCTGGCGCCGGCCGAGAGCGCCTCGAAGAGGTAGTCGTCGCGGTCGAATGTGGTGAGGATGAGCACCCGCGAGCACAGGCGCGGGTCGGCCACGATCTCGCGGGTCGCGGCCAGGCCGTCGAGGCCGGGCATCTGCACGTCCATGCAGATCACGTCGGGGCGCAGCTCGGAGGCGCGCTGCAGGGCCTCGAGCCCCGTGCGGGCCTCGCCGACCACCTCGATCCCCGGCTCCGACTCGAGGATGATGCGGAAGCCCACGCGGACGAGCTCCTGGTCGTCGACGAGCAGCACGCGCACGTGCTCGGTCATGGGCGGCCCCCGCTCGCTCGCTCCTGACGCCCCCGCGACGTCTCCGACGACGGTACCGGGTCGTCGGCGTCCGGCACGCTCGCCCGGACGGGGGACAGCGGCACCCGGGCGTGCACGAGGTACCCTCCGCCCCTCGGCCCCATCTCGATCCAGCCGCCGACCGCGGCCGCGCGCTCGCTCATGCCGGTGTGCCCCAGTCCGCAGGAGGCGGGAGCGCTCGGGTGCGGGCCGGACCCGCCGTCGTCGGCGATCTCGAGCTCGACCGCGTCGGGGGCGTAGCGGAGGCGCACCTCGGCGTGCGCGCCGCGCCCCGCGTGCTTGCGGACGTTCGTGAGCGACTCCTGCGCGATGCGGTAGAGGCTGAGCCCCACCGTCGCGGGGATCTCGCGGGGCGTGCCGAGGGTGAGGAAGACGGTGGGCAGGCCCGACCCGCTGGACGCCGCGACCAGCTCCTCGAGCTGGGCCACCCCGCGGGTGGACGCGGCGTCGGTGAGCGGATTCGGGACCGCGTCCTCGGCGCGCAGCGCGACCAGGATGCGGTGCAGCTCCTCGATCGCCGAGCGCGCGTCGCCCTCGATGGCGCTGAGCGATGCCGCCGCCCGCTCCGGATCCCGCGCCAGCACCCGCCGCGCCGCTCCCGCCTGCACGCCCATCACGCTGACGTGGTGCGCGACCACGTCGTGCAGCTCGCGCGCGATCCGCAGCCGCTCGGAGGACACGGCCTGCCGGGAGGAGCGCTCCCGCTCGTCGTCGAGCTCTGCCGTGCGCGTCTCGAGCGCCTCCAGCCGGCGGGCCGACTGCCACGACGCCTCGCCGAAGACGTAGGCGCTGCCGAAGTAGAGCAGGTTCGACACGACCGCGAGGGCCGACTCCGCCGCGTAGGGCGAGAGCAGGCCGGGGGAGTCGTCGACCGGCACGGAGCTGCCGAAGTACTCGCCCGTGGCGAGGGTGGTGAGCAGCCAGCCCAGCATCCCGACCGCGATCGCCACTCGGACGACGAGCGCCGTGCGCCGGTTCCGGCCCCACGCGCCGACCGTGTAGAGCGCGAGGAACAGGCAGATCTGGCCGAAGAGCGACTCCGGCACCTGGAGCACGATCCCGAGCGCGTAGACGACGGAGAGCCCGGCCGCCACGCTCGCGGGGAACCGGCGGCGCAGCGCGAGGGGAAGGGTCATCAGGACGGCCCAGTGGGCGCTGACGACGGGGTGCGCCGCGTCCGGGAAGCCCGCCGAGGAGTACAGCGCGACGGAGACGATCGTCGCCACCAGCAGGATCCCCGCGGTGACCGCGTCGCGCACGTATCCGGCCCGGCTCGGCGCTCGCCGGATCCAGCCCGCGTCGAGCGGGTCCGCGGCTCCGTCACCTGAGGGCATGCGCCCCACGCTAACCGACGCCGGTCGGACGGGGCCCCGGGAGGCGGAGGAGCGCACCCCGCCGCCTCCCGGGCGCGACGTCAGTCCCGGCCGGTGATGCCCCGGGTCGAGGCGATGACGTCGCCCATCTTCTTCCCGAGGGCCTCGTAGAACATCGACAGCGGGAACTCGTCGTCCAGCACCGCGTCGGTGAGCCCGCGCGGGGCGCCGAGCAGCACCTCGTCCGGGAGCCCGCGGGCCCAGGCGGAGGCGGGGTGCGGAGTGAGAGTGGCCGCGATCAGCTCGTGCGCGGCCAGCCAGTGCGCCGTCTTCGGCCGGTCGATCGAGCGCCAGTAGAGCTCGTCTATCGCGTCCGAGAGGGCGACGACCACGTCGGCGACGCCGTCCCACTCGAACGCCAGCCGGGTGTCGGTCCAGTGCAGGACGCCGTGCTGGTGCAGCCAGGCGAAGAGCAGCTGGCCGCCGAGGCCGTCGTAGTTGCGCACCCGCGACCCGGTGAGCGGGAAGCGGAAGAGCCGGTCGAACAGGATCGCGTACTGCACGAAGCGCGAGCGCTCGGCCAGCGCCTCCTCCTCGTCGTCGCGGCGGTCCAGCGCGCCGAGGCGGCGCTCGATGGCGACGGCCTCGCGGAAGGCGGTGAGGTCGCACCGCAGCTCCTCCAGCGAGTAGAGGAAGAAGGGCATCCGCTGCTTGATCATGAACGGGTCGAACGGCAGGTCGCCGCGCATGTGGGTGCGGTCGTGGATGAGGTCCCACATCACGAAGGACTCCTCCGCCAGGCGCTGATCGGCCAGCAGGCGCTGCGCGTCCTCCGGGAGCTCGAGACGGGTGATCCGGGCCGCCTCCGTGACGACGCGGCGGAACCGGGCCGCCTCGCGGTCGGCGAAGATCGCGCCCCAGGTGAAGGACGGGACGGAGCGCATCGCGACCGTCTCGGGGAACAGCACGGCGCTGTCGGTGTCGTAGCCGGCGGTGAAGTCGACGAAGCGCACGGGCACGAAGAGGGCGTTGGAGTAGTCCCCCGCCTCCAGCTCGGCGACGAACCGCGGCCAGACGACCTCGACGAGGACGGCCTCGACGTGGCGGTCGCGGCTGCCGTTCTGGGTGTACATGGGGAAGACGACGAGGTGGCGGCGGCCGTCGACGCGCTCGAGCTGCGGCTGGAACGCGGTGAGCGAGTCGAGGAAGTCGGGCAGGCCGAGGCCGCCGGCGCTCCAGCGCTCGAGGTCGACGACCAGCGCGTCGAGGTACGCGGCGTCGTGCGGGAACGCGGGGGCGAGGGTGCGGACGCCGGCGACGATCCGCTCGACGAGGGTGCGCGCCTCCTCGAGCCGCTCGGGCTCGGCGAGCGAGCCGTCGTGTGACTGGAGCGGCTGCAGCGCGGCGGCGGCCGCCTTCAGGTCGAGCCAGGCGGCGGAGTCCTCCACGCGGTCCTCGACGACCTCGGGTTCTCCGACGACGGTGCTCTGCACGGCTTGCGACATGGTGATCCTCCTCACGCTGGTGATACGGGGCTGCAGGAGCGGAACGCGCTCCGACTCCGAGCGTATGGGCTCGTGCGCGCGCTTTTCTTGCGTCTCGACGGAGCGAAGCGGCGATCTAGCGGGGGCGGGCGCACGTCTCCGCCGCTCCTCGGAGGCCCCGCGGTCAGCGGTTGCCCAGGTGTTGTGCAGGTGCCACCCCCCGTCCGGGGCTAGATTCCTCACCGCTTCCGTTTCCCTCCCCTCATCGGGTCGAAGATGGGGCGACACCGTGTCCGCATCCCGAGTGCGGAGACATCCGATCGGACAGGCGCGCCGAACACCCTGGCGGCGCGCTCGATCGGCGAGCCATCCTGAGAGAGAGGATCGGAGCGCGTGACGGGACCCGAACCCGGAAGCGACCAGAGAACAGCCAGCATCGACCACCACCCCGAGAACCTCCGCCTGCTCCCCTGGCCGCAGGCGGACGCCTCCGTCCTGCGCGACACCCTCGCGCACGCGGGCGGCGGACTCGAGAGCGAGAGCGAGATCCTCGTGCGCCACGACCGCTACCTGCGCGGTTGGGCGGACGGCGACGCGTTCTTCTACGTGGTCGAGCTGGACGGACTCTCCGTCGGCTCCATCGGCTATTGGTACGGCTGCTCGCGCGGCGTCGTCGCCTACGAGGCGGCGTGGAGCATCGCTCCGCACGCCCGCGGCATCACAGCGGACTCCGTGCGGATGCTGCTCGAGGAGGCGGCGGCGTTCCCCGTGCCCCGCTTCGTGCACGCCTTCGTGGCGGAGAGCGACCTGGACGCCGGCGCGACCTGCGTCGAGGCCGGCTTCGACCGGATCGACCTCGTCGAGCAGGGCGAGCCGCCGGAGCTCTACGTGGACTGGGCGTTCGACCTGGCCGCCGTGGCCTGATCAGATCCCGTGGCGCTCCAGCCACGGCCGCAGCACCGCGAGGAACTCCTCCGGGTGCTCGAGGCCGGGCAGGTGCGCCGCGTCCTCGAGCACGTGCAGCTCGGCACCGCTCACCTCGGCGGCGAGGTGCTCGCAGACCGGCAGCGACTCCGAGAGGTCGTGCGCGCCCGCCACGACGAGGGTCGGCACGGCGATCTCCCCGAGCCGCTCGCCCGCCGGCCCGGAGGGCTCGATCGGGCGGGGGGCCTCCGCCTCGTGGCCGACGCCCGTGAGCGCGAGCTCCCGGACCCGCGCGAGGAACTCCGGAGCGACGTCGTCCGCGGAGCGGTCGGGACCCACGGCCCAGAGCTCCGCCTCGACGATCGCCGCGGCCTCCCGCTCGCCCGCGAGCTCCAGCGCCTCGACCTCCCCGAAGCGGCGCTCCTCCTCCGCCGTCAGCGCGGGGTAGTCGAAGCCCGCCAGGCCCGGGGCGATCACGACCAGGCCGGTCACCCGCTCCGGATGCTCGAGCGCCAGGTCGAGCGCGAGCGTTCCGCCCCGCGAGCAGCCGACGACCACCGCGCGCTCGACGCCGAGGTGGTCGAGCACGTCCAGGGCGTCCCGGCGCGGGTCGTACTCCACGTCCTCCGTGCTCGTTCCGCCCGCGCCGCGGACGTCGTAGCGGACCACCAGCCGGTCGCGGGAGAGGTCGGGGACGAGCGGGTCCCACATCCGCAGGTCGGCGATGCCCGCGTGCACGAGCAGCAGGGCGGGCGCGGAGGCGTGGCCGTCCGCCTCCCAGTGGAGGCTCGCGCCGGGGACCTCGAGATGCGGCATGCCGCACACCGTAGGCGCGTCGCGCCGGCGCTGCAACGCCCCGGCCACTGCCTAGGGTGGAGGCGCGACAGCGGACGGGCCGCGGCGGGGAGGCGGCGGCGTGGAGGGCGTGCTCACCGGCTTCTCGATCATCGGGGTCGTCATCGCGGTCGGCTACCTGATCGCGCGGTTCCGGATCGTCCCGCCCGAGAGCCGGCTGATCCTGTCGCGGATCGCCTTCTTCGTCACGACGCCGGCGCTGCTGTTCACCGTGCTGTCGCGGGCCGACGTCTCCGTCCTCTTCTCCTCGTTCCTGCTCGTCTCGCTCCTGACGGTGCTGACCGTCGCCCTGCTCTACGTGCTGGCCTCGCGGCTGCTCTTCCCCCGCCCACTGCCGGAGACGGTGATCGGGACCGCGGCCTCCTCCTACGTCAACGCCAACAACATCGGACTGCCGGTCGCCATCTACGTGCTGGGCGATCCGCAGTGGGTGGCGCCGACGCTCCTCCTGCAGCTGATCGTCCTCGCGCCGACGATCCTGACGCTGCTCGACGTCTCGACGAGCGGGCGGACCTCGGTCGGCGCGATCCTCATGCAGCCGCTGCGGAACCCGATGATCATCGCCTCCGCCCTCGGCCTCGTCGTCGCCCTCACCGGCGTGGAGCTCCCCGCGCCCGTGCTGCAGCCGTTCTCGATCATCGGCAACGCGTCGATCCCGCTGGTGCTGATCGCCTTCGGGATGTCGCTGCGCGGGCAGCGGCCGCTGGAGGCGGGGCCGGCGCGGGTCGAGGTGGTCGTCGCCTCCGTGCTCAAGTCGCTGGTGATGCCGGCGGTCGCGCTGCTGCTCGGGCGCTTCGCGTTCCACCTCGACTCCGAGCACCTCTTCGTGGTGACGGTGACCGCCGCGCTGCCGACCGCGCAGAACATCTTCACCTTCGCCTCGCGCTACGACCGGGGCGTCGCCGTCGCCCGCGACACGGCCCTCGTGACCACGGTCGCCGCGGTGCCCGTGCTCATCGGGGTGTCCCTCCTGCTGGGCTGAGCGGAGCAGCATCCCCGCCTCCCGCTCGGTCCCGGCGGAGGCGCCGGACGGCCCGCGCATCCACGTCGCGTGTCCCTCGTCCTGGGACGGGGCCGGTGGCGCGGGCCCGGTCGCACTCCGCCGACCGTCGCTTAGGCTCTCTCGAATGAGCACCACCACGTCCGCCGACCGCTCCGCCCGCGGCAGGCCGCGCCGCCGTCGCGGCCTCTGGATCACGCTGATCGTCCTCCTGGTCCTGCTGATCGGCGCCGTCGTCGCGGTGCTCCTCGGCGTGCGCACCTACGACAAGGCGATGACCGTCCGCGACAAGCTGACCGAGGCGATCCCGCTGGTGTCGCAGGTGACGGACAGGCTGACGACGTTCGACACCTCCGGGGCGGAGGAGACCGCGGGCCGGATCGCGACCCTCACCGGCGAGGCGCGCGACGAGACCGAGGACCCGGTGTGGCGGGTGATGGAGGTGGTGCCCGTCCTCGGGCCGAACCTGTCCGCGGTCCGCGCCGCGACCGAGATCGCCGACGACGTCTCCGGCCGGATCGTCACGCCGCTCTCCACGACCTCGCTCGACATCCTCAAGCCCGTCGACGGCAGGGTAGACCTCGCGGCGATCACCGAGCTGTCGCAGAAGATCACCGTCGCCAAGGAGGTCGTCGACGCGGCGCAGACCCGCGTCGAGGGCATCGACCGCGGCCCGCTGGTGCCGCAGGTCGCCTCGGCCCTCGACTCCTTCACTCCGCAGCTGGCCACCGCGACCGCGGCGATGGAGCAGGTCGAGCCGCTCACCGCGATCCTCCCCGACTCCCTCGGAGCGTCCGGTCCGCGCCACTACCTGGTGATGTTCCAGAACCTGGCGGAGTCGCAGGCTCTGGGCGGCGGCGCGTCGTCGGTGATGCAGCTCGACGTCGACGGCGGCGCGATCTCGATCGGCCGTCAGCTGGGCAGCGGCGACTTCCGCGGTCTGGCGCCCGTCACCGTCGACCAGAGCGCGCTCGACACCATCGGCGAGAACATGGCGACGACCTTCAACGTCTCGACCAGCCGCCCCGACTTCCCGACGGCCGCCTCGATCGCCTCGCAGTTCTGGGCGCAGAAGTTCCCCGACCAGAGGATCGACGGCGTCCTCGCGATCGACCCCGTCGCCCTCTCCTACCTCCTCGGCTCGACCGGGCCCGTGACCCTCACCGACGGCACGGTCCTCACGAGCGAGAACACCGTCTCGACCCTGCTCAACGAGGTCTACTTCCGCTACCCGGAGTCGGTCGTGGCCGAGCGCACCGACGAGTTCTTCTCGGAGGCGAGCGCGACGGTCCTGGGCAAGATCCTCGGCGGGGAGATGGAGCCGACGAAGATGCTCCCGGCGATCGTGAAGGCGGTCGACGAGAGCCGCATCCTCGCCTACAGCTCCGACGCCGACGAGCAGGCGCTCCTCGCGCCCACGCCGATCGCGGGGGTCCTGCCGCAGACGACGACCGACGGCACGACCACCGGAGTGTTCTTCCAGGACGCCTCGGGCGGCTCGAAGATGGACTACTACCTGAGCACGGCGGTCACGCAGTCGAGCGCGGGCCGGTGCGCCGCCTCCGGCGCGGTCTTCACCACCTCCGTCACCGTGACCAACACGATCTCGAAGGCGATCGCTCGGACGCTGCCCGGCTACGTCGCCGCGGCCGGCGGGCGCGGTGCGTACCCTCTGGGCGACTTCGTCACCAACATCTACGTCTACGGCCCTCCCGGGACCACGGTGTCGAGCGCGGCGTGGACCGACGGCACCGGCTACGGACCCGAGAGCCTCGACGACCTCGGCCGTCCCGTCTCGAAGGTCGCCGTGCAGCTCTCGCCCGGCCAGTCCGAGACGTTCGACGTGCAGTTCAGCGCCGGCGACGCCTCCGGCTTCGGAGACCAGGCCGTGCGGGTGACCCCGATGATCAACCCCACCGCGGTGACGCTGAACGACGAGCCCGCCTGCGGCTGACCGCGCGATCGCGCCCCGAGCACGCCGACCGCTGACGCGCCCCCGGGTAAGTGCTAGACCAGCGCCGAACCGGGGATCGAGCTCGTCACGAGCGAGGAGGCGAGGAACGCGGTGGCGATGCAGAGCACGAACCCGATGACCGGCACGAGGAACGCGCGTCGGCCCACGAGGTAGCGCACGACCGTCACGACCACGGCGATCAGCGTCAGCGCGGGCGGCCCGATCAGCGCGATCGAGACGCCCCAGTCGATCCGGTCGAAGTCGCAGGCGAAGTTCTGGCCCTCGCACTGCGCGGGGAAGACCGAGAGGATCGCGGCGAGGTAGCCGAGCACGATCGTGAGCAGGCCGAGGGCGAGGCAGCCGAGGATCGAGAGCACGAGGTCCCAGCGGCGCCGGCGCGGCTTCCCTGCGGCGATGATCTCGCCCACCGAGCGGTAGGCGTCGGACCGGAACTCGTCGTGCGCGGCTCCGGGACGGGCGGTCGCAGGACGGGCGGTCGCAGGGCGCGCCGTCGCGGGTCGGGCGGCGGGGCGGGAGGCGCCGGCCGAGGCGGCCTCGGCCCGCGCGCGCTTCTTCTTCGACGAGGCCATGCTCAGAAGATCATCGGGCGGTCGTCGTCGAGGGTCGTCTCCAGGTCGAGGTCGACCACCACCGGGACGTGGTCGCTCGGGGCGTCGCCCTTGCGCTCGTCGCGGTGGATCGAGGCGCCGGTGACGAGCTCGACGAACGCGGGGGAGCCGAGCACGAAGTCGATCCTCAGCCCCTCGTTGCGCGGGAAGCGGAGCTGCTTGTAGTCCCAGTAGGTGTAGCCCTCGGGCACGAGCGGGCGGACGACGTCGCGCAGGCCCGCGTCCTCGAAGGCGGCGAAGGCGGCGCGCTCGGGGATCGAGACGTGCGTGGATCCGGGGCCGAGGCTCGGGTCGCCCACGTCGCTGTCGAGCGGCGCGACGTTCCAGTCGCCGACCAGGGCGAGCGGCAGGTCGGGCTCGGCGGCCAGCCACTCGCGGGTGCTCGCCTCGAGGGCCGCGAGCCACTCGAGCTTGTAGAGGTAGTGCGGGTCGTCGACCGCGCGGCCGTTCGGGACGTAGAGGCTCCAGACGCGCACGCCGTCGACCGTGGCGCCGATCGCGCGGGCCTCGAGCGGGTAGGAGCCGTCGGCCGCCGCCTCCTTCGCGAAACCGGGCATGCCCGGGAAGCCGATCTGCACGTCCTCCATCGGCAGGCGCGAGGCGATGCCGACGCCGTTCCACTGGCTGAGCCCGACCATCTCGACGTGGTAGCCGGCGTCGGCGAAGGCCTCGTGCGGGAACTGCTCGGGCTTGCACTTGAGCTCCTGCATGGCGAGGACGTCCACGTCCTCGCGCACGAGCCAGTCGACGACGCGGCCGGTGCGGGCCCGGATGGAGTTCACGTTCCAGGTGGCGATGCGCATCCTGGAAGTGTAGGAGCCGCCGCCGACACGTCTCCTGCGCGTCCTCCGCGCGTCCCGGCGGCCGCGGGCCGGGGGAGTCATCCCCTCGGCGGATTGCGGAACCGGTGTCGGTGGTCGATGGTTGTCTAGCGCCGTCCCGACCGGCCGTTCGTCGTGCCGTCCGGACGCCGCCGCCGCCCGCGCCGTGCGGGCCCGACGGGCTCCCCGGCGCTCCGCGCTCCCCAGCCCGGTCCACTCCCCTCCCGCTCCTGCTCCGCCCCTCCGGAGGACCCATGATCCTGCTCCGCCTCGCCTCCGCCTACGCGAAGCCCTACGCGCGCTGGGTGGCCGCCGTCGTCGTGCTGCAGCTCGTCGCGACGCTCGCCGCGCTCTACCTGCCGAGCCTCAACGCCGAGATCATCGACCAGGGCATCGGCCGCGGCGACACCGACTTCATCTGGGGAACCGGCATGACCATGCTCGGCGTCTGCGTCGTGCAGGTCGCCGCGGCGATCGGAGCCGTGTACTTCGGCGCCCGCACCGCCATGTCCGTCGGCCGCGACCTGCGCCGCGACGTCTACCGCCGCGTCGACTCGCTCAGCGGGCTCGAGGTCGGCGGCTTCGGCACGGCCACCCTGATCACCCGCGGCACGAACGACGTGCAGCAGGTGCAGATGCTCGTGCTGATGACCCTCAACTTCATGGTGTCCGCGCCGATCATGTGCGTCGGCGGCATCGTCTTCGCCCTGCGCGAGGACGCCGGCCTCTCCTGGCTGGTCTGGGTGTCGGTGCCGCTGCTGTTCGTCGTGGTCGGCTTCCTGGTGTTCCTGCTGCTGCCGCTGTTCCGCCTCATGCAGGACCGGATCGACGGGATCAACAGCGTGCTCCGCGAGCAGATCACGGGCATCCGCGTGGTGCGCGCCTTCGTGCGCGAGCCGTTCGAGTCCGAGCGGTACCGCAAGGCCAACGCGGCGATCACCGAGGTGTCGATCAAGGTCGGCAACATCTTCGTGCTGATGTTCCCCGCGATCATGATGATCCTGCACCTGGCCACCGCGGCCGTGCTGTGGTTCGGCGGGCAGCGGGTCGACGCCGGTCAGATGCAGGTGGGCTCGCTCACCGCGTTCCTGCAGTACCTCCTCCAGATCCTCACCGCCGTGATGATGGGCGTCTTCATGGTGATGATGATCCCGCGCGCGGTCGTCTGCGCCGAGCGGATCCAGCAGGTGCTCGACGCCCGCACCAGCCTCACCACGCCCCAGGGCGGAGTCCCGACGCCCGCGCGCGGCCGCGTCGAGTTCTCCGGGGTCGTCTTCGGCTACCCGGGGGCCGAGCGCCCCGTGCTCTCGGGCATCGACATCGTCGCGGAGCCGGGCCGCACCACGGCCGTCGTCGGCTCCACCGGCGCCGGCAAGACCACCCTGCTCGGCCTCGTGCCGCGCCTGTTCGACCCGCAGGAGGGCACCGTCACGATCGACGGCGTGCCCGTCTCCTCCCTCGACCGGGCGCAGCTCGCCGAGGTGATCGGGCTCGTGCCCCAGCGCCCCTACCTCTTCTCGGGGACGATCGCCTCGAACCTGCGCTTCGGCCGCCCCGACGCGACGGACGCCGAGCTGTGGGAGGCGCTGCGCATCGCCCAGGGCGAGGACTTCGTGCGGAGCAAGGAGCACGGGCTCGACGAGCCGGTCTCGCAGGGCGGCACCAACGTCTCCGGCGGGCAGCGCCAGCGGCTCTGCATCGCGCGGGCCCTCGTCGCGAAGCCGCGGGTCTACCTGTTCGACGACTCGTTCTCGGCGCTCGACGTCGCGACCGATGCGCGGCTGCGGGAGTCGCTGGCCGACGCCACCACCGACGCGACCGTGATCATCGTGGCCCAGCGGGTGTCGACCATCCGCCACGCCGACCAGATCGTCGTGCTCGACGCGGGCCGCGTCGTCGGCCGCGGCACGCACGACGAGCTCCTCGAGACGAACGCGACCTACCGCGAGATCGTCGAATCCCAGCTGAGCGTCGAAGGAGTGTCCTGAGATGGCGCGCACACGCGACACCACCGCCCCCGAGGAGACGACGTCCCCCGAGCCCGAGTTCGTGCCCGGCGAGGGCGACGGCGGCATGTTCGGGGACGGGCCGCCCGCCCGCAAGGCGCAGAACTTCTGGCCCTCGGCCAAGCGCCTCTTCTCGCTGCTCGGCCCCGAGCGCGCCCGGATGGTCCTCGTGGTCGCCCTGGTCTCGCTGTCGGTCGTCCTCACCGTCATCGCGCCCAAGATCCTCGGGCAGGCGATGGACACGATCTTCAACGGCGTGATCGGCTCGCAGCTCCCCGCCGGCGTCCCGCTCGAGCAGATCATCGAGCAGCAGCGCGCCTCGGGCAACGGCACCTTCGCCGACATGCTGGCCAAGACCGACATCGTGCCCGGCGCGGGCATCGACTTCGTGGTCCTCGGCCGCCTGATCATCATCGTGCTGCTGATGTACGTCGTCGCGTCGGTGCTCATGTGGGCGCAGGGCTACATCCTCAACGGCCTCGTGATGCGGGTGGTCTTCGGCCTCCGTCAGGACATCGAGGCCAAGCTCAACCGCCTCCCGCTGCGCTTCTTCGACACCCGGCAGCGCGGCGACGTGATGTCGCGCGTCACGAACGACGTCGACAACATCCAGACCGCGCTGCAGCAGGCCTTCTCGCAGCTGGTGCAGTCGGTGCTCACCATCATCGGCATCGCCGCGATGATGTTCATCGTCTCGTGGCAGCTCGCGCTGATCGCGCTGATCTCGATCCCGCTCTCGGGCGTGATCGCGGGCGTGATCGGCGCCCGCTCCCAGAAGCTCTTCGCCGCCCAGTGGAAGAACACGGGCGCGCTCAACGGCCACATCGAGGAGACCTTCTCCGGGCTCGAGATCGTCCGCGCCTTCGGCCGCGACCGCGAGATGCTCGAGGAGTTCGACCGCCGCAACGACAGCCTCTACACCGCCTCGTTCGGCGCCCAGTTCGTCTCGGGCATGATCATGCCCGCGATGACCTTCGTCTCCTACCTCTCCTACGTGCTCATCGCCGTGGTCGGCGGCCTGCGGGTCGCCTCCGGTCAGCTGACGCTCGGCGACGCGACCGCGTTCATCCAGTACTCGCGCGAGTTCACCCAGCCGGTGACCCAGCTGGCGAGCATGGCGAACATGCTGCAGTCCGGCGTCGCCTCGGCCGAGCGCACGTTCGAGCTGCTCGACGCCGAGGAGCAGGAGCCGGAGACGGCGACCGCGTCGCTCCCGCAGCGCACCGACGGCCACGTGGAGTTCGAGGGCGTCTCGTTCTCGTACGACCCGGAGCAGCCGCTGATCGAGGACCTGACCTTCTCGGCGCAGCCCGGGCAGACGGTCGCCATCGTCGGTCCGACCGGCGCCGGCAAGACCACGCTGGTCAACCTGGTCATGCGCTTCTACGAGCTCACCGGAGGGCGCATCCTGCTCGACGGCGTCGACATCACGAGCCTCGCGCGCGGCGATCTGCGCTCGCGCGTGGGCATGGTGCTGCAGGACGCGTGGCTCTTCCAGGGCACCATCCGCGAGAACATCCGCTACGGGCGCCTGGACGCGACCGACGAGGAGATCGTCGACGCGGCGAAGGCCACCATGGTCGACCGCTTCGTGCGCCAGCTGCCCGACGGCTACGACACGGTGCTGGACGCCGACGGCGGCAGCGTCTCGGCGGGCGAGCGGCAGCTGATCACGATCGCGCGCGCGTTCCTCGCGAACCCGTCGCTGCTGATCCTCGACGAGGCCACCTCCTCGGTCGACACCCGCACGGAGCTGCTCGTGCAGCACGCGATGAACGCGCTGCGCACCGACCGGACCTCGTTCGTCATCGCGCACCGGCTCTCCACGATCCGCGACGCCGACACCATCCTGGTGATGGAGTCGGGCCGGATCGTCGAGCAGGGCGCGCACGAGGCGCTCTTGAAGCAGCGCGGCGCCTACTACGAGCTCTACATGACACAGTTCCGCGGAGGAGGCGACGAGGCGGGCGAGCACGCCGCAACGGGCGCGCTCCCGAGCGGGGGAGGGGTCGCCCCGTAGAGTAGGCGCGTGACCGACGCACGCCAGCAGCTCATCGAGTACATCGGCTCCGACGCCGTCTTCCACGGGGACTTCACCCTCACGAGCGGCAAGAAGGCGTCGTACTACGTCGACCTGCGCCGCGTGAGCCTCGACCACCGGGTCGCGCCGCTGATCGGGCAGGTCATGCTCGACCTCATCGCGCCGATCGAGCGCGTCGACGCCGTCGGCGGCCTCACGATGGGAGCCGACCCGATCGCCGCCGCGATCCTCCACCAGGGCGCCGCCCGCGGTCTCGCCTACGACGCGTTCGTCGTGCGCAAGGAGCCCAAGGACCACGGCCGCGGCCGGCAGGTCGAGGGCCCCGACCTCGAGGGCAAGCGCGTCGTCGTCGTCGAGGACACGTCCACCACCGGCGGCTCGCCGCTGAAGGCGATCGAGGCCCTGCTCGAGGTCGGCGCCGAGATCGCAGGAGTCGCCGTCGTCGTCGACCGCGCGACCGGGGCCCGCGAGATCATCGAGGACGCCGGCTACCCGTACTTCGCCGCGATCGGTCTGGCCGACCTCGGCCTGAGCTGATGGTCGACGAGGGGGGACGCGGCGGGGGCCCGGGAGGCGGCGAGCACCCGGAGCCGGAGCGCCGCGGGTCCGAGGGCCGCGAGCCGGAGGGCCGCGAGCCCGAGCCTGCTGGATCGGAGACCTCCGAGCCGGAGCGTGCCGAGCCGGAGCGACCCGAGCCGGAGCGTCCCGTCGGCAGCAGCGAGTGGCTGCTCCAGCAGCTCAGCGGCGGCCGACTGAAGAGCATCTTCGATTCGCCCCGCCTCGTCCCTCCCGTGGAGGAGTCGCGCGCGGAGCGGACGTCCGGTCCTGCTGAGTCCGCAGCCGACGAGGCCCACGTGTCAGCGGAGGAGCGGAGCGTTGCGAGCGAGTCGGCCTCCTCCGCCGACGCGGCCGGACCGTCCTCGGGCGACTCCGACTCCGACTCCGACCCGGCGCCGCGCCGTGCCCCTGCCGCTCCGGTCGGCCTGTGGCCGGGGGAGCCCGTGCTGAGCGCGACGCCGGCCGCCGAGGAGGACGGCGGCGACCTCCCGAACCCCGCGGACGACTCCGCTCGGGTGGAGGAGCAGGACGCCGACGCCGACCGCGGAACGGTCGCGGAGCCGGAGCGCTCCTCCGGCCGCGACGGCGTCCCCGCCGAGGGACGGAGCTCTCGGGGCGACGACACGGGAGCCCGCGCCATGGGAGCGCCCGAGACGGGTGCCCGCGAGACGAGTGCCCGCGAGACGGGTGCCGGTGGGACGACTGCCCGCGGGACGAGCGCCTCCGACGCGGACGTGTCCGACGAGGACGACTCCGACGAGGACGCCTTCGACGCGTTCTTCGCCCCCCTCCGCGACGACGCCGACGGCTCCGACGCCTCCACCGATGCCGGCCGCACCGAGGTGCACCGCCGCGGGGCGGACTCCGTGCGCCCGGTCCTGCCGCAGACCGACCCTCCCGCCGACCTGCCGACCGCCCCCGCCGGACTGCGCAGCGCGCACCGGCCGGACGACGAGCCCGATGCCGGATCCTCGGCCGACGTCGACCCGGCGGGCCGCTCCGGCGTCCCCTACCCCGCCGACGGACGCCCGGTCGGCGCCACCCCGCCGACTCCGCGCGAGCCGACTCCGCCCGCCGTCTACGAGTGGCCCGACCCGCGCGGGGACTGGGACCAGCCGCCCGTGTGGGAGCAGGTCGTCGCTCCGCAGGACGAGCCCGACGAGGACGGCGGCGACGAGGAGCTGTGGCGCGAGACCGCCGGCGCCTACTCATGGAACCTCGAGCCGGCCGCCGAGCCCGCCGACCGCGCCGAGCCCGCGCCCTTCCGCACCGCTCCCGCGGTCGCCCACGTCAACGCCGCTCCGCCGCGGAAGCGCCGCTCCGCCCGGTCCCGACCCGAGAGACGCGAGCGCGACTCGGCGCCCGCCGCAGCACCCGCGTGGCGCACGCTCAGCCGACGCCGGCTCCTGATCGGCCTGATCGCTGCGGGTGCGGTGATCCTCCTCGCCGGCCTCTTCGCGATCGGCATCGCCGTCGGGAGCGCCGGCGGCCGGGCCGAGCCGCAGGCCGCCCCGGTCGTCAGCGAGACGCCCACGGCGGAGCCGACCCCCTCGCCCACTCCGACCGCGACCCTCCCGACCGTCGGCCCGCTGCCCGTCGGCACCTGGGCCTGGAGCGCGCTCCTCGGCGGCGAGTGCGTCGAGCCCTTCGACTCCGTCTGGGCGGAGGAGTTCACCGTCGTGGACTGCGCGGGGTCTCACTCCGCCCAGCTCGTCGCCACCGCGGAGCTGACCGACGCGGTGTTCCCCGGCCAGGACGCCCTGGCCGTCACCGTCTCCTCGCTCTGCCAGGCGCAGGGCGTCGTGGACGTCGCCGCGGCCGAGACCTACGGCGACGTGCAGGTCGCCGGTGCGTTCCCCGTCACCCAGGAGCAGTGGGACGCGGGCGAGCGCAGCTACTACTGCTTCGTCGACCGGGCGGGCGGCGGCGAGCTGACCGGCTCCCTCGCCGGCACCCCCGCGGCCTGACGCGCGCCGTCGCTCGGACCTCGGAGGATGCCGCCGGGCACCGGCCCGGTGCACCCGGCCGAGCCGCGGAGCGCCCAGTAGGATCGCTCGTCGTGCAGGAGAACGAGGCGACCCCCGCGACCGGACCCACCGCCTCCGTGGAGCTCACCACGAACGGCGTCGGCCCCTGGCAGGGGGAGTGGCCCGAGGACGACCGCCTCGACCCGGAGCTGCTGGAGCGCGGCGACGCGCGCAACGTGGTCGACCGCTTCCGCTACTGGCGGATGGACGCGATCGTCGCGGAGCTCGACCGCACGCGGCACCCGTTCCACGTCGCGATCGAGAACTGGCAGCACGACATGAACATCGGCTCGATCGTCCGCAGCGCCAACGCGTTCGGCGCGGAGGGCGTCCACATCGTCGGCCGGCGGCGCTGGAACAAGCGCGGCGCGATGGTCACCGACCGCTACCAGCACGTCCAGCACCACGAGACGGTGGCCGACCTCGTGCAGTGGGCCGCGGAGGCGGACGTGCCCCTCCTCGCCGTCGACAACGTCCCCGGCTGCGTTCCGCTCGAGACCTACCGGCTCCCCGAGCGCTGCCTCCTGCTGTTCGGGCAGGAGGGACCCGGCCTCTCGGAGGAGGCGATCGCCGCCTCGGAGGCGGTGCTCGAGATCTCGCAGTTCGGCTCGACCCGGTCGATCAACGCCTCGGCGGCGGCAGCCGTCGCGATGCACGCCTGGGTGCTGCAGCACGTCCGCTTCTGACCCCCGCGAGCCGCGGTGCCGTGTCAGGAACCGGCGCCCGGCCCGCTGCCGGGCCGCCGGGACTCAGACCGCCGAATCCGGCGGGAACTCCGACTCCAGCGGCTCCGACGACAGGAGCTCGTGCACCCCGCTCAGCACCTCGTCCGGGCGGAACGGATAGCGCTCGATCTCGGCCTCGTCGCTGATCCCCGTCAGCACCAGCACGGTGTGCAGGCCCGCCTCGATGCCCGCGACGATGTCGGTGTCCATCCGGTCGCCGATCATCCCGGTGTTCTCGCTGTGCGCGCCGATCTTGTTCATCGCCGAGCGGAACATCATCGGGTTCGGCTTGCCGACGACGTACGGATCCTTGCCCGTCGCCTTCGTGATGAGCGCCGCGATAGCCCCCGTCGCCGGGAGCACGCCCTCGGCGCTCGGCCCCGTCGCATCGGGATTGGTGACGATGAAGCGCGCACCCGCGACGATCAGGCGGATCGCCTTCGTGATCGCCTCGAAGCTGTAGTTGCGGGTCTCGCCCACGACCACGTAGTCCGGCGCCGTCTCCGTCATGATGAAGCCCGCCTCGTGCAGCGCGGTGGTGATCCCCGCCTCGCCGATCACGAACGCGCTCCCGCCCGGCTTCTGCGACGCGCAGAAGTCCGCCGTCGCCAGAGCGCTCGTCCAGATCCGCTCCTCCGGCACGTGCAGCCCCGACCCGCGCAGCCGCGCCGCCAGATCCCGTGGCGTGAAGATCGAGTTGTTCGTCAGCACCAGGAACGGCGTGCCCGAATCGGTCCACTCCTGGATCAGCTCGGGCGCGCCGGGGAGCGCCTTGTTCTCGTGCACCAGCACGCCGTCCATGTCCGTGAGCCAGGCCTCGACTTCACTGCGGTTCGTCGCCATGGGTCGATGCTATCGGCGGCACCCCCGCGCACGACGGCGACGACCGGCGAACCGCCCGGCTCCCTCCGCTGACGCCCCTGTGGAGGGACGACCGCCGTGCGCCGGACGGCCGGACCCCGGACCCGCACAGCCGCGAGCGGGATAGCCTGGGAGGCATGAGTGGCGAGAACCTGCTGGGCCCCGAACCGACCCTCCTCCCCGACGAGCCCGCGGTCACCGCGGCCCTCGCGAAGCACGCGAACCCGGGAGCCGTCGAATTCGCCGCCCTCGCCGCCGCCCACCCGCGCTCCCCGCTGGCCTGGGCACTGCTCGCCGACAGCGTCTGGGGCATCGACGCGGCCCTCCCCTCCTACGCCTACGCCCGCGTCGGCTACCACCGCGGCCTCGACCTCCTCCGCGGAGCCGGCTGGCGCGGCCAGGGCCTCATCCCCTGGCGCCACGGACCCAACCGCGGATTCCTGCTCTCCCTCTACGCCCTCCGCCGCGCCGCCGACTCCATCGGCGAGACCGAGGAGGTCACCCGCCTCACCCAGTTCCTCCAGCAGGCCGACCCGATCGCCATCGAGGAGATCGAGCGGTACCACGAGGACGCGTTACCCCCTACCGCCGCCATCATCATCCTCGGCAACGACTAGGCGCCGCCCGGGTGCGGTTCTGGCGGCGTTGTCGTCGGGCGCCGTAGCGCCGCTACGGCTTCCTCCTCCGCCTTGCCAGAACCGCACCCGGACGCCGCCTAGCCCTGTGCTGGTGGGGTGGGCGCCGTGCCTGCGGCACGAGCCTGCTCGCGCGGGAGTGTGGGGGCCGTGCCTGCGGCACGAGCCTGGTCGGGGGGAGTGCGGGGGCCGCGCCTGCGGCGCGAGCCTGGTCGGGGTGAAGGAGTCGGGCCGTGGTTGCGGCGCGAGCGTGGTGCGGGTGCTGGAGGGTCGGGCCGTGCCTTCGGCGCGAGCCGCTTCGGGCCCTGGACGTGGGACGTGCGTTCGGCGCGAGGCCGGCCTCGGGTGGCGGTTGATCGAGGCGGCGCGCGGGGGCTGCGGCAGGATGGGGGGATGGACGGCGGGGCGGTGGAGCGGCTTCTCGAGGGGCTTCCGGGAGCGGAGGCGGGGTTCCCCTTCGGGGAGGGGATCCGGGTGTGGAAGGTCGCGGGGAAGGTGTTCGCGCTCGAGTCGGAGCGGTTCGGGCGGCCGGTCGTGAGCGTGAAGGCGCTGCCCGAGAACGTGGTGCACCTGGTCGCGGGGGTCGACGGGATCGAGCCCGGCTACCACCTGAACAAGAAGCACTGGGTGACGGTCGACGCCGGCGGGACCGTCGAGCCCGAGCTGGTGCTCGAGCTCATCGAGGAGTCGCACGCGATCGTGGTCGCGAACCTGCCGAAACGGCTCCGCCTCGCCCTCGACGGCACGGCGTCCGGATCGTTGAACGAGGACGTCTGACAGCGGCCGGGACGCGCAGGGCCCGGACGCGCAGACCCCCGAACCGGCCGAGCCCGGACGCGCTGCGCCCGAGGCCCCGACGGAGCACCGGACGCCTGACGGTGCCCGCCTGCGCAGCGCCTGGACGCGCGGGTGCACAGGACCCGCGAGGGGGCGCCGACGCCTGACGGCAGCTGGACGCGCACCGCCCACGACGTCCAGCGCCCGAGGCCTGCGACGACCCCCGGATGCACGGAATCCCCCGCCGCAGCAGGGGATCCCGGAACGTCTCGCGCGGAGCGGTTACAGGCCGTAGGAGCGGAGGTACGCGGCGGTGTCGTGCCAGCCCTCGACGGCGAAGCACTCGACGCCCATCGCCTTAACGGGGTAGTCGTTGCCGTCCGGGTCGAGGCGGTCGCCGACGAAGATCATGTCGTCGAGAGGGATGCCCGTCAGCTCGGTGAGCTTGTTCATCCCGTACGCCTTGTCGATGCCCTTGCGGGTGATGTCGACCGACGTCGAGCCGCCGGAGCGGACCTCGAGGTCGGGGAGCACGGCCTGCACGGCCTCGCGGAGGGTGTTCTTCTTCTCGCCGTCCGGGTCCCAGGCCTGCTTGACCTCGACGGGCGCGGACTGGCCGAGGGCCGAGAAGGTGATCTGCGAGTCGCGGTCCTCGAGGATCGGGCCCCAGGTCTCGGACTCCCAGTAGCCGAGCTCCTTCGCCTTCTCCTCGACGGCGGCGAGCGCGCGCGACTTCTCGTCCTCGGTGAGGTTCTCGGCGTAGATCTGCGCCCAGTCGCCGTTCTCGTACCGGTAGTACTGCGTGCCGCAGGTGGGCATGAGGTGCAGCTTCGCGAGCACCTCGGGGTCGGCGCCCTCGAGGCGGTCGAGCACCTGCATCCGGAACTGGCCGATCTGGCCGCCCGAGATGATGCACACCTCGGTGGCCTGGAGCAGCTTCACGAAGAGGTCGGCCATCGCCGGGTCGACGGGGGACTTCGAGGCGGCGAGGGTGTCGTCGAGGTCGAAGGCCATCAGGCGGGGCAGGGTGCTCATGGAACTCGTTTCACGGTCTGCGGACGGGGCGGTAACGAGGATACGGGGCGCCGCCGGAACGCGCGCGCGGTCGGCGCGAGCGGGCTCCGAGCGCAGACTGGGGGCATGACCGCCGCCACAGCGCCCGACGGAGGACGCCGCTCCGTTCCGCGCACTCTCGCCCGCATCCTCCTGGGCCTGGTGCTCGTCACGGCCGGCGCGGCGCACCTGACGGTCGCGCGTCAGGCCTTCCAGGCGCAGGTCCCGCCGTGGCTGCCGGCCGACCCGGACCTGGTGGTCGTCGCGTCGGGCGTCGTCGAGATCGCGCTCGGGCTCGCGCTCGTCGTGCTCGTGCGGTGGCGCGTGATCGTGGGAGTCGTGGTGGCCGCGTTCTTCGTCGCGGTCTTCCCGGGGAACATCTCGCAGCTGGTGACGCGGACGCCGGCGTTCGGCCTCGAGACGGACGCGGCGCGCGCGGTGCGGCTCGTCTTCCAGCCCCTGCTGGTGATCTGGGCGCTCTGGTCCACCGGCGCGTTCTCGGCTTTGCGGGCCCGCCGGTCGCGACGCCGCGGCGACTGAGCCGCCGGTCCGCCACCCGATCATCCTGCGATCCTCCGGAACGACGAACGGCGGTCGGCGGGAGACCCCGCCGACCGCCGCCCGTGCCTTGCTCGGCTAGGCCGCGAGGCGGCGTCGCGCGACGACCAGCGCGAGACCCGACAGCAGCAGCACGAGGGCTCCGCCGATCAGGCCGGCCGCGTCGGCGCCGGTGTTCGCGAGCGAGCCCGGGCCGGAGCCTCCCGCGACGGGGGCCGCCGTGGTGGTGGGGTGCGGCGACGGAGCGGTGGTGGGCTGCTCCGTCGGGGTGCCGGGCTCGGTCGGCGCCGGGGTGACCGGGACCTCGGCGGCGGGCTCCGTCGTCAGCGACCAGTTGGGGTCGTAGAAGTCGGCCTGGTCGATCACGCCGCGGGCGGTCGACCAGTCGATGAGGAGCTGGCGGATCTCGAGACGCTCGTCGTAGACGAGCGGTGCCTGCGCGACGGCGGGGTAGGCGCCTCCGCCGCTCTGGCGGTAGTTGTTGACCGCCATCACGAAGCGCTCGTCGTCGGCGACGGGGGTGCCGTCGGCGTGGGCGAGACCGCGGATCCGCGAGCCGGCGGGCTGGGAGACGTCGATCACGTAGTCCAGGCCCGAGATCGCGTCGTAGTTGTAGTCCGGGATGCCGTCGGGGCGGTCCTCGGTCGTCGCGTTGGTGCCGGTCTCGGGGTCGAACACGGCGCCCTCGGCGGTCTGCACGAAGTAGCGGGCCGAGAACTCGAGGTAGTCGCGCACCTCGGCTCCGGTCAGCTCCACTCCGCGGAGGGTGTTCTCGTAGATGTACAGGCCCGCGATGTCGCGGATGCTGACCTGCCCCTTCGGGAAGACGGCGGTGCGCGAGAACGGCGACGCCTGGGAGATCACCGGCAGGTCCGCCCACTCGGTGCCCTCGAGTGCCGTCTCGACGGTCTCGGCCTGGACGGTGTTGATGAAGTCGATGATCGGGGTGTCCTCGTAGCGCGAGGTCGCGGCCGAGAGCTCCTCGACCGAGTCGGCGACGGGGGTGTTCACGTACTCGATCGTGGCGGCGTGCTGCTCGTCGAGGGCGTCGACCAGTGCGGGCGACTCCTCGGCGATGTCCTTCGCGTAGACGGGCTGCGTGACGGGTGCGTTCCCGGCCGACCAGTCGACCTCGAGGCCGCCCGCGGCGTCCGGCACCAGGTTCAGGGTGACCTCGGTGAGGCCCTGCGCCCAGAACTCGGGCTGGGTGACCAGCACCTGCTCGCCGGCGACGTTGGTGAACAGCGTCTGCGGCAGGTCCTTGTGGCTGTGGCCGGCGACGACCACGTCGATGCCGGGGACCTGCGTCGCGATGTTGTTGACGACGTCCTCGTTGAGGTCGGCGGCGTCGTACTCGGCGTCCGGCACCGTGCCCTGGCCGGTGTGCGCGAGGACGACGACCACGTCCGCCTGCTCCTGCACGATCGGGACCCACTGCTTCGCGGCGGCGACCATGTCCTGGAACTCGAGGACGCCGTCGACGTACTGCTTGTCCCAGACGCGGACGCCGGGGGTGACGAGGCCGAGGACGCCGACGGTGACCGTCTTCCCGTCGATCTCGCGCTCGATCAGCGTGTAGGGGTCGTGGTACGGCTTGCCGGTGGCGACGTCGACGACGTTCGCGCCCAGCAGCGGGGCGTTCAGGTCGCCCTCGTACGCGCTGAGCATGTCGAGCCCGTAGTTGTACTCGTGGTTGCCGACGACCTGCGCGTCGTAGCCGATGGTGTTGAACGCGGTGGCCATCGGGTGCGTCGTCTCGCCGGAGAGGACGCCTGCGGCGCCGTCGCCGAGGCCGTAGTAGTAGGTGAGCGGCGTGCCCTGGATCGCGTCGCCGTTGTCCATGACGAGCACGGACTCCTCGCCCTTCTCGGCGCGGAGGCGGTCGACCTCGGTCGCGACGCGGGTGAGGCCGAGCGCACCGTCGGCCGGGTACGGCGCGTTCGCGAAGTAGTCCCAGTCGTAGACGTGCCCGTGCGTGTCGGTCGTCGACACCAGGGTGAGCTCGACGCCGTCGTCGAGAGGGGCGGCCGAGGCGATCGGAGCGGCGGTGGCGGCTCCGAGTGCGACGACGGCGAGGAGGCTTGCGGCGCGGAGTCTGCGCATCGTGGTCCTGTTCGCGTGATGAGTGGAGTGTGAACGTCCTCGAATCTATGCGCCGCGTGTGAACTGCGCATGACGGGATCGAGAGCATTGCTCGGCGATGCGTCCGCGGTGCCGGCCGGAGCCGGGGGAGTCCGCGGTGCCGCCCCCGCGCGCTGGAGCCGTCCTCCGGCCCCTCCGCTAGAATCGAGCGGCTGGTCGCGCGGAGGCGGCACGACTGCCGCGCCGCACCCGCCCACCCCCGCCCCTCCCGTCGAGAAGGACACGCCATGCCAGCAATCGTCATCACCGGCGCCCAGTGGGGCGACGAGGGCAAGGGACGCGCCACCGACCTCCTCGGCAGCCGCGTCGACTACGTCGTGAAGTTCAACGGCGGCAACAACGCCGGGCACACCGTCGTCGTGGGCGACGAGAAGTACGCCCTGCACCTGCTCCCCTCCGGCATCCTCACCCCGGGCGTCGTCCCGGTCATCGCGAACGGCGTCGTCGTCGACATCGAGGTGCTGTTCCACGAGCTCGAGGCGCTGAGCGCCCGCGGCGTCGACGTGTCGAAGCTGCTCGTCAGCGCCAACGCGCACGTCATCACCAGCTACCACCGCACCCTCGACAAGGTGACGGAGCGCTTCCTCGGCAAGCGCCAGATCGGCACCACCGGCCGCGGCATCGGCCCGGCGTACGCCGACAAGATCAACCGCGTCGGCATCCGCATCCAGGACCTCTTCGATGAGAACATCCTCCGCCAGAAGGTCGAGGGCGCCCTCGACCAGAAGAACCACCTGCTGGTGAAGGTCTACAACCGCCGCGCGATCCTGGTCGAGCAGGTGCTGGAGGACCTGCTGCAGTACACCGAGCGCCTGCGCCCGATGGTCGCCGACACGTCGCTCGTCCTCTCGCAGGCGCTCGACGCGGGCAAAACGGTGCTGTTCGAGGCCGGCCAGGCCACGATGCTCGACGTCGACCACGGCACCTACCCGTTCGTCACCTCCTCCAACGCGACCTCGGGTGGAGCGGCCACCGGGTCCGGAGTCGCGCCGAACCGCATCGACCGCGTCATCGCGGTCATCAAGGCGTACACGACCCGCGTCGGCGCCGGCCCGTTCCCGACCGAGCTCTTCGACGAGTGGGGCGAGTACCTCCGCCGGCAGGGCTTCGAGTTCGGCACCACGACCGGCCGCCCGCGCCGCTGCGGCTGGTACGACGCCCCGATCGCCCGCTACTCGGCGCGGATCAACGGCGTCACCGACTTCGTCCTCACGAAGCTCGACGTGCTCTCGGGCCTCGAGACCATCCCCGTCTGCGTCGCCTACGACGTCGACGGCGTGCGCCACGACGAGGTCCCGGTCTCGCAGAGCGACTTCCACCACGCGAAGCCGATCTACGAGGAGTTCCCCGGCTGGCAGGAGGACATCTCCGGCTGCCGCGAGTTCTCGGACCTGCCGCAGACCGCGCAGGACTACGTGCGCGCGCTCGAGGCGATGAGCGGCGCTCGGTTCTCGGCGATCGGCGTCGGCCCGGAGCGCGAGCAGGTCGTCGTGCTGCACGACCTGCTCGACTAGAAGCGGCGAGGAGCCGGGCCGGGCAGCCCTCTCGGAGGCGGCCCACGTGTTCACAACCGAGGAAGAACGTCGGGGACCTCGCGGAGAGACGCGGATCCCGGGCCCTCTCGACGAATCCTTCCTCCGGTGTGGACACGACCGCCGCCGAGCGCGCCGGATAATCGGCGCATGCAGATCTACGCCGACCTCCCGGCCGTCCGCGCGCGGCAGATCCTGGCCGACGCCCTCGCTCTCGGCGTGGCCGTCGTGGCGATCGCCGCGGGGATCGCGGTCGGCTCGCTGATCGCCGGCCTGGCCGAGATCGGCCGTCGGCTCGAGAGCGCCGGCAGCGGCTTCGGCTCGACCATGAGCGACGCCGGGACCACCCTCGGCGGCATCCCCCTGCTCGGCGACGCCGTGCGCGCGCCGTTCGACGAGGCGAGCGGGGCCGGCTCCGTGCTCGCCGCCGCCGGACGCGACCAGCAGCAGCTCGCGAGCGCCCTGGCCGTGGTCGCCGGGCTCGCCGTCGGGGGCCTCCCGCTCCTGCTCCTGGCCGTGCTCTGGCTCCGGCCCCGGCTCCGCTTCGCCCGCCGGACCGCCGAGCTGCGCGCCCTCGGCTCGACCGTCGGCGGAACCGAGCTGCTGGCCCTGCGCGCGCTCACCCAGGCGTCCCCCCGCGACATCCTCGCCGCGCACCCGGACGCCGCCGCGGGCTGGCGGACCGGCGACCCCGCCGTCACCGCCGCGCTGGCGGCCCTCGCCCTCCGCCGGGCGGGGCTCCGGCCCCGCTGACCCCGCAGGACCATCGCGGGTCCGCCGGAGGGATGACGCCGCGAGCCACTGCGGACGACGCCGGCGACACGGGTGCCTCCGTAGCGTCGAGGACATGCAGAACCAGACCTCCTCCGTCGTGGCGCGCGTCGAGGGCGTGCGCAAGCTCTACGGCAGCACGCCGCCCGTCGTCGCCCTCGACGACGTCACGCTCTCGATCGAGCGGGGCGAGTTCACCGCGGTGATGGGCCCCAGCGGATCCGGCAAGTCGACGCTCATGCACGTCCTCGCCGGCCTCGACACCGCCTCCTCCGGCCGCGTGTTCCTCGGGGACGCCGAGATCACCTCGATGAGCGACGCCGAGCTGACCGTGCTCCGCCGCCGCAGCGTCGGCTTCGTCTTCCAGGCCTTCAACCTCGTCCCCACGCTCGACGTGCGCGGAAACATCCGCCTCCCGTTCGAGCTCGACGGCCGCTCCGTGACCGGCGACGAGGAGCAGTGGATCGCCCGGCTGATCGAGTCCCTCGGGCTCCGCGAGCGCCTCACGCACCGGCCCCACGAGCTCTCGGGCGGGCAGCAGCAGCGTGTGGCGATCGCCCGCGCCCTCGCCACCCGGCCGCAGCTGATCTTCGCCGACGAGCCCACCGGCAACCTGGACTCGCGCACCGGCCGCGAGGTCCTCAGCCTGCTCCGGGCCTCCACCCGCGAGTACGGCCAGTCGATCGCCATGGTCACCCACGACCCGATCGCGGCGGCCTACGCCGACCGCATCGTCTTCCTCCGCGACGGGGCCGTGGTCGACGACCGCCGCGGGATGAGCGCCGAGGAGATCTCGCGCGCGATGCTCACGATGGAGGGCGCGGCGTGAGCGGCGTGCGCACGGGCTCGAGCCAGGGCGGGGGCGCCATCGTCACCGTCGCCGCACTCGCCGCGGCGTTCGGCGCCGTGCTCGTGCAGGTCATCGCCGACATGGTCGCGGCCTTCGCGGCAGCGGGGATCGACGGCTTCGGCCAGGTCGCCCTCATGCTCGGGATGGTCGGCGCCGTCTTCTTCGGCATCGCGGTGTTCGTGGGCGGGATCGTCACGGCCAACGCGGTCTCGACCGTCATCGCCGGGCGCACCCGCGAGATCGCCCTGCTGCGCCTGCTCGGCGCCTCCGGCCGGTCGCTGCGCAGCGGGATCGTCCGCACGGGCCTCCTGCAGGGGCTCCTCGGAGCGGCGATCGGCCTGGTCGCCGGCGTCGCTCTCGTGGCGCTCGCCGCGGAGCTCGCCATCCGGAGCGGCACCCTGCCCCGCTTCGACTACCCGCTCGTCTCGCCCGGCCTCGTGCTGCCGCTGATCGCCGTGGTCGCCTCGACGGTCATCGCCTCGTGGTCCGGATCGCGCCGCGTGCTCGCGGTCGCGCCGTCGCAGGCCGCCGGATCGTCCGCCGAGCCCCGCTACGAGGAGCTGCGCGGCCGCACCGCCCGCAACGTCACGGCGATCGTCTTCGTCGTGGTCGGCGCGCTGCTGCTCGCCGCCGGCGTGGTGTTCGGGCTCGCCAACCCCGGCGGCGTCCTCCTCGGGCTGGTCGGAGGCATGGCGTCCTTCACCGGCGTGATCCTCGGGGCGCCCGTCCTGCTCCCTCCGCTCACGGCCCTCGTGGGCCGCGCCTTCGGCCGGGGCCCCGTCGCCCGCCTGGCGTCCGCCAACGCAGTCCGCAATCCGGCGCGCAGCGCCCGCGCCGTCATCGGACTGGTCATCGGAGTGTCGCTGGTCACGATGTTCGCGGTCGCCGCCGCCACCTTCGGCACGATCATGGAGCGCTCGGGTGAGACGAACCCCGAGGTGATCGCGGCGTTCGAGCAGTTCATCCAGGTGAGCACCGCGGTGATGAGCGTCCTGCTCGGCTTCTCGGTCGTCCTGGCCGCCGTCGGCATGGTCAACACGCTGTCGCTCAGCGTGCTGCAGCGCCGGCGCGAGCTGGGCCTGCTCCGCGCGCTCGGCTTCACCGGCTCGCAGGTGCGGTCGATGGTGGTGCTCGAGGCGGCGCAGATGATCATCGCTGCCGCGGTGCTCGGCATCGTGCTCGGGATCGTCTACGGCTGGTGCGGCGCGATCTCGGTGTTCGGCTCGCTGCCGGGCATCGGACTGATCCCGCCGACCGTCCCGGTGCCGATCCTGGTGGCGGTGCTCGTGGTGGGCGTCGTGATCACGGTCGTCTCGGCCGTGCTGCCCGCCCGCCGCGCCACGAAGGTGTCGCCGGTCGCCGCTCTCGCCGTGGCCTGAGAGCCGGCGCCGCGCAGAACCCGCAGCCGGAGGGCCGGCGCCCTCACACCACCGAGAACCCCGCGGCGAGGGGCTCCCGCCCGCTCAGCGCGAGCAGGAGCTCCTCGCCGCGTCCGGCTCGAGCGGCCAGCCCGCCGGTCAGCGCGCAGCACGCCTCGACGGCCTCGCCGGGCAGCACGTGCGGGATCCCGGTGGCCCGCGAGAGGTCGAGCGTGTGCACGACCAGCTCGAGCAGCCGGGTCCGGAGGTACTCGTCCAGCTCGATCGCGTGGCCGCCCACGGCGACGAGGCGGCCGGGACGCTGGGCGGCGACCAGCTCGACCGCGCGGCCCGCCGCCTCCGCCAGCGCCTGAGCCGGCCTGTCGCCGAGCAGCAGCCCCGCCTCGACCCCGCGCCGCGCCACCGCCGCGGGGTCGGCGACGTTCCCGGCCAGCGCGGCGTAGTAGTCGAGCGCGTCCTCGATGGTCGGCTCGGGCGGCTCCGGAGCGAGGAGGTACGCCTCGACCGTCAGCACCGCCCGCGACGCGTGGCCCGCGAGGCCGCGGACGTCCCAGACGCCGAGCCCCGGCTGCTCCCACTGGTCGTCCCGCACCTGCGCGAGCAGGCCGACGAGGGCGGCGGCGGCGGACTCGAACAGCGCGGCGGTGCTCATGGAGCCATGCTGGCACGGTGCCCCACACTGATCGCGTGAGCAGTCCCCGCCGCCCCGGTCCCGTCACGCTCGTCGGCCGCTCGATCGTCCTCGAGCCGCTCGCCGCCGAGCACGTCGAGCCGCTCGGGCGGGCGATCGGACGTCCGGAGGTGTTCGCCGGCGGCTACGGAGGAGGACCGTCCGGCCTCCCCGGCACCCCGGAGGAGTTCCGCGCCTTCGTCGACCGCTACTACCCCTGGGGCACGGGCCTGCCGTTCGCCGTGCTGCAGGAGGGACGCGTCGTCGGCACGACCTCGCTGGCCGACTTCGACGAGGCGCGCGAGGCGGCCCACCTCGGCTGGACGGCCTACGCGCCCGAGACGTGGGGCACCGTCGTGAACCCGGAGGCGAAGCGGCTGGTGCTCGGGCTCGCCTTCGACAGCGGCTACGAGCGGGTGAAGCTCCAGGCGGATGCGGTGAACGCGCGCTCGCGGGCCGCGATCCTCCGCCTCGGCGCCGTGTTCGAGGGGGTGCTCCGCCACGACCAGCGCCGGGCCGACGGCTCGTGGCGCGACACGGCCGTCCACTCGATCCTCGCGGCCGAGTGGCCGGCCGTCCGCGACGCGCTCGACCGCCGGATCGACGCGGCGCTAGCGCTCCCTCCCTCGACCGCGCAACCGCTGACCGGGCGGCCGCCCGAGGAGTAGGAAGGAGGCATGGAACGCATCCACTACGCCGGCAGCTCCGTGCTGACGGGTACCGCCATCGCGCGGTCGCTGCTGGCCTACGCGGAGGCGCTGGCGCTCACCAAGGGGTCGATCACGGTCGACATCCCGATCCGCCAGGAGTCCGGCCGGCCCGGACGGGCGGCGCTGCTGATCGGACCGGCGAGCCAGCTGTTCTCGGAGTCCGAGGACGACGGAGCCGAGGAGCTGCTCGACGAGGAGCTCGTCGAGCGCTTCACCCGCGAGACGGCCCGCCTGGGCGTCTCGCACCCCGTGGCCGAGGAGGACGGCGGCGCCGGGCCCCTCTCCGCCGTCGACACCGAGATCCCGCACTTCCACGGCGAGGACGACTCCTGGTGAGCATCCGGGGCGCCGGTAGGATCGACACTCACGACTCCGCCCGATCCTTCGCGGACGGGCGACTTCCCGAACGGAGAACCGCCTGATGGGGCGACTGATCTACGACTCGACCCTCGAGGCCGACTTCGACGACCGTCTGCTGGCGCACCTGCAGATCGTGATCGGCTCGAAGCTCGCGCGCAACGAGTCCTTCTACTTCTCGTGGAAGGACTCGCAGGCGGTCGGCGACGGACGCACGTCGATCTGGCTGCACCCCGCCATCCCGCTGCGCTTCAAGTACCACGGCGGCCGTGCCCCGAACATCAACCCGGACTGGATCCGACAGCTGCTCGCCGACTCGCACACGGCGCACGGGCTGCGGATCAGCGAGGAGCCCCACGGGACCGCCCGTCAGAGCGAGGAGAGCATGCTGTGAAGCGCGTCGAGATCATCTACGGCGGAGCGCCGTTCAGCCTGAGCGAGACGTCGGCCGCGGAGGTGCGCGAGAGCATCGACCGCGCCCTGGACGGCTCCGCGTCGCGCTGGATCACGGTGAACCAGGGCGAGGGCGAGCCTCGCGAGACCTCGATCCTGATCACGCCGGGAGTGGCGTTCTCGGTCGCCGACGTCGCGCACTGAGGTCGACGCCGCGGTCACGGTGATCGCCGCCGCTCACGCCGCCGGCTCGGTCCGGGGCGCTCGCACCGCTGGCCCGCCTCGGAACGACTGCCGTCCTCAGCGCACCCGCGCCGCTCAGCCCGCCAGCACGCGCGGGAACTCCCCCGGGATCTCGCTCGCGAGGTACCCGGCCGGTCCGATCCGCGCGGAGAGGCGCGTGTCCGCCTCCGTGTGCAGGAACGCGCCCCACGCGGCCGCGCCCATCGGATCGACGCCGCGCCCGCGCAGGCCCGCCGTCGCTCCGGCGAGCACGTCGCCGCTGCCCGCGGTGGCCAGCCCGGGGTGCTCGCCCTCGATCCGCACCGCGTCGCCGTCGGGCGAGGCGATCGTGTTGAACAGGCTCACCACCGCGCCGTAGCGCTCGGCGACCGCGAGGGCGGCCCGCTCGACGTCGTCGACCTCCTCGCCGAGGAGCCGGGACGCCTCCTCCGAGTTCGGGGTCAGCAGGAGCCGGCCCGCGAGCCTCCGTGCGAGACGGCGCTGCCCGGGCAGGACTCCGAGCGGGAAGGCGTCGAGGTGCACGGCCGGCACATCGTAGAGGAGCGGAGCGAGGGCACGGAGGGTCGCGGCGGTCGCGCGCGGGTCGTCCAGGCCGGGTCCGATCAGGGCGACGTCGGCGGAGGAGAGCTCGCCGGCCAGGACGTCGAGCCCGCGGCCCGAGACGGAGCCGGTGCGCGTCTCCGCGAGCGGGACCACTCCGCACTCCGGCAGCGCGACCGCGGTGGCCGACGCGACCGACTCGGCGACGCAGAGCGTGATGCGACCCGCGCCGGTCCGCAGCGCGGCGATCCCCGCGAGGATCGCGGCTCCGGGCGTCTTGCGGGCGCCGCCGACGACGACGACGTCGCCGCGGGAGTGCTTCGAGCCTCCGGGCTCCGGGAGGGGCCAGCGCTGCTCGAGCAGGGCGCGGGAGACGAGGTCACTCATGAGGGTCTCCTTCTCCGTCCGCTCGGTCGTCGTGCCGGGTGACGGGGGCGCCGGAGCGCTCGAGGTGGGACGTGCGGTTGAAGAGCTCGAGGCGCCACGCGTCGCCGTCGCGGACGAGACGGGTGACGGAGCCGTTGGCGACGGGCGTCGAGGCGCCGATGTCGAGCAGCTCGTGCTCGGAGAGGCCCTCGAGGACGTAGCGGAGGACGAGGACGACCGCGTCGTGGCAGAAGAGGATCGCCGGCCCGGGAGGCGCGGCGACGGCGAGGTGGTCGACGAAGGCGCGGATGCGGAGCGCGAGGTCCGTCCAGGCCTCGCCTCCCGGCGGCCGGTAGTAGAACTTGCCGAGCCACTCGCGCCGCGCCGCCTCCTCGGGCATCCGGGCCCGCACGCCGGCGGAGGTGAGGCGGTCGGTGACGCCGAGGTCGCGGTCGCGCAGGCGCTCGTCGGGGCGCAGCCGCAGGTCGATGCCGGCCTCGCCGAGGGCGAGGCGGGCGGTCGCGGAGGCGCGGCGGTAGGGCGACGTCCAGGCGGAGGCGGGCCGCGCCTCCTCGGCCAGCCAGCGGCCGAGCGCGCGCGCCTGCTCCTCGCCGGCGGGGGAGAGCTCGACGTCGGGGTCGCGGCGGTCGACGGCGATCTCGTGCGCCCCCGAGGCCTCGGCGGCGCTCGCCGCGATGTTGGCGAGGCTCTCGCCGTGACGGACGAGGAGGAGCTCGGTCGGGCCGGTGGAGGAGGCGGGCATGGCTCCACGCTCCGCCTCGCGGGCCGGAGGCGCCAGGGGGTTCCGCCGCGGCGACGCGGGTTGCTACGGAGTCGTCAGGGGTTCCGCCGTCGTCAGGGCGCCTCTCCGTCGGCGCGCTCCTCCGCCGAGACCGCCGTGACGACCGCGGTGAGCGTCTCGGGGTCGCTCAGGATGCGGAAGTGCCCGCCGGTCTCGATCCGGACGTTGACCGCGCCCTCGAGCATGCTGCCCTCGGGGATGTGCGGATCGAAGAGGCCGAACACGGACGTGATCCGCGCGTTCGCTCCGGAGCGGCTCGACAGCAGCAGGGTCGTGGCGTCGCGCGGCGAGAAGGCGCGCAGGCTCCGGAGGACCAGGTAGGGCGCGTAGCGGGAGCCGCCGAACGGGGTCGCCACGGCGACCATCCGGTCGACCCGGCCGTCCGGGTCGAGCTCGGTCATCACGTACTTGCCGATCAGTCCGCCCTTGCTGTGGGCGACGATCACCACGTCGCGGAGCCCGTGCTCGGCGAGGTAGGCGGCCACGTCCTCGGCCGTCCGGGCGACCGGGCGGCCGTTGCGGCCGAGGCTCGTCAGCACGTGGAGAGGGTGCCCGCGCTCGTGCAGCGGATCGATGATCGGGCGGAGGAAGGACCAGGTCTCCCAGATCCCCGGCAGGACCACGACGGGCCGCCGGTCGCCGTCGAGGTAGTCGTCCGGGGCACGGCGCGAGAGGACGCCGCGCACCTGCCAGGCGACGGCGTAGGCGTAGTCGCGGATCCACCAGACGGCGTCGCGCACCAGGCGCCGGAGCCGGCTCATGCGGCCGGCTCCGACCGGAGGGGGAGCGGGGCGGCGGGCCTCTCGCCGAGCGCGGCGGCGAAGCGGAGGATCTCGCGGGCGAGCGCTCCGGGCTCGGTGCGGGGGACGACGTGGCGCGAGCCGGCGAACTCGACGAGCCGCCCCTCGCGCGCGTGGGCCGTGAGCCGCTCGCACCAGTCACGGGTGGCGATCGGATCGTCGCGGCCGCGGGCGACGAGGACCGGCACCTCCAGCTCGGCGACGCGCACCTGGACCGGATGCCGCAGCATCTCGGGCAGCTGGCGCAGGTACCAGCGCAGGCCGCCGCGCAGGTAGTCGGCCAGCAGGATCGCGTCGACGCCCACCGGCTCGCCGAGGCAGTCCCGCAGCAGCGCGAGCCCCTGGCGGACCGCTCCGGGCCGCTGCGGATCCACCACCGGCCCGATGAGCACCGCGCCGTCGACGAGGCCGGGCGCGCGCAGCCCCAGCTCGACCGCCACCTGCGACCCCATCGAGTGCCCGACGACGACCGCGCGCGAGACGCCCAGTCCGCGGAGGACCTGCTCGACCTGCCGCGCGTGGTCCTCGAGGCCGACCCTCCGCCGCGGGCGCGCATTCGCGCCGAAGCCGGCGAGGTCGACGCCGATCACCCGGCCGTGCCGCTTCAGGCGGGCGGCGAGCGGCGAGAAGGTGTGGTGCGACATCCCGATCCCGTGGATCAGGACGAACACCGCGCCCGCTCCGGCCGGACCGGTGTCGACCGTCCGCAGCGTGACGCCCTCGACCTCGTGTCGCACGGGGAGGACGCGGCGGGGCGGTGTCGGCAGCATCGTCCCAGGCTAGGGATCGGCGGCCGGCCGCGCGGGGGGATGCGCCCGCTCCCGCCGTGGTCTAGGCCGCATCCACCCTGGGGAGGAGCATTCACCCCGCCGGCCGCCGGCGGTCCCCGCCGAGCGTCCCGTCGTGCCCGCTGTCAAGCGGCTCCTCCGCGGCGGCACCCCTGCCTAGCCTCGGAGGGGGGGGCCGGCGTGCGCCGCTCCCGGAGGGATGACGCCATGCGGATCGCGATCGTCGGGGCGACCGGCAACCTGGGGACGGCCCTGCTGCGGCGCCTGCACGGCGAGGCCGGGGTGGAGGAGATCGTAGGCATCGCCCGCCGGGCCCCTCAGCTCCGCTCGGAGGAGTACCGCGACGTGCGCTGGGTCGAGATCGACCTCGCGTCGAGCGTCGCCCCGCGGCGGCTCCGCGAGGCCTTCGCCGGCGTCGACGCCGTCGTCCACCTCGCCTGGGCGCTGCAGCCCAGCCACGACGAGCCGTTCCAGCGGCTGGTCGACGTCGGAGGCACCGCGGCCGTGCTCGAGGCGGTCGCCGCCGCGGGAGTCGGCCAGGTCGCCGTCGCCTCGTCCGTGGGTGCCTACAGCGCGGCGCCGAAGTCGATCCGGGTGACCGAGGACTGGCCCACGGGCGGCCTGCACACCTCGACCTACAGCCGCCACAAGGCCGCGAACGAGCGGCAGCTCGACGCCTTCGAGGAGCGGCACCCCGAGATCGTCGTCACGCGCCTGCGCCCGGGGCTCGTCTTCCAGCGCGGAGCGGCGACCGAGATCGCCGGGCTCTTCGCCGGACCCCACTACCCGACGCGGTGGCTGAAGGCGGTCCGGATCCCGGTCCTTCCGCTGCCGAGAAGCATCGTCTTCCAGGGCGTGCACGCCGACGACGTGGCCGACGCCTTCTGGCGCGCGCTCGACCGGCGCGCCGGCGGGGCCTTCAACATCGCGGCCGAGCCGGTCCTCACTCCGGAGCGGCTGGCGCACGCCTTCGGCGCCCGCCTGGTCACGGTGCCGTTCGGGCTGCTCCGCTCCGTCGTCTCGGCGACCTGGCACCTGCGCCTGCAGCGCACCGACGCGGGCTGGCTCGACATCGCGGGCAACGTCCCGGTGATGTCGACCGAGCGCGCCCGCGCCGAGCTCGGCTGGGCGCCGACCCGCACGGCCGAGGAGGCGCTCGCCGAGCTCGTGGCCGGCCTGGCCGACCGCTCGACCGTCCCGGGCTCACCCCCGCTCCGGGGATGATCCAGCCGGTCGTCGATCGGAGGCGAGCCCTCCCGGTCAGTCGGCGACGCGGATGAGCACCTTGCCCGTCGCTCCCTGCTCGACCGCGTCGTGGGCGGCCGCGGTCTCCTCGAGCGGGAACCAGGTCAGCGGGAGGCCCGCCTCCTCGCCCACCGGGAGCGCGCCGTCGACGAGCGCCGCGGTGATGTCCTCGGCCGCGGCCTGCAGCGCCTCCTCGCCCACGGTGTAGAGCAGCAGGCCCTGCCAGCGGGCGTTCTTCGCGAAGCTCGCGACGATCGGCACGGTGAACTCGTCGCCGTTGTTGTTCGCGTAGTACCCGATGCTGCCGTGGTTGGCGAGCACCTCGACGTCGAGCGCGGCGTTCTGAGCCGGTGCGACCTCGACCACGTGCTGGACGCCCTCAGGGGCGAGCCCGCGGATCCGGTCGGCGAGAGCGTCGTCCGGGTACTGCAGCACGTGCTGCGCGCCGGCCGCACGGGCGAGCCGCTCCTTGGAGTCGCTGCTCACCGTCGCGATGACGGTCGCCCCGGCCCAGACCGCGAGCTGGATGGCGGCGTGCCCGACGGCTCCGGCGCCACCCTGGACCAGGACGGTGCGGCCGGCGAGGGCGCCGGGCGCGAGGCGGGAGGGGCCGTGCTCGTGCACGGTGAGGGCGCGGTGGGCGGTCATCGCGGGGACGCCGAGGCTCGCGGCGACGTCGGTGCCGACGCCCACGGGCAGGCGCACGACGTGCTCGGCGGCGAGCACCGCCGACTCCTGCGCGGTGCCGGTGGGGCGGCGGTGCGCGGAGAGGTACATCCAGACCCGGTCGCCGACGGCCAGGCCCTCGACGCCCTCGCCGACCGCCTCGACGACACCGGCGCCGTCCTGGTTCGGCACGACCTCGTCGAACGCGAGGTCGCCGTCTGCGCGCGCCTTCCAGTCGGTCGGATTCACGCCCGACGCCAGGACGCGGACGCGGACCTCGCCGGCGCCCGGCGCCCGCTCCTCCCGATCGACGAGGGAGAGGACGGAGGAGTCACCGGTGCGGGAGTAGACGATCGATCGCATACGGAGGGCAAGGAGTGCGGGCGGCGGTGTATTCCCGGCGGCACGACGAAGGGCGGCGGGCCCGGAGGCCCACCGCCCTGTCAGCGCCGACGGATCAGTGCTGCACGTCCTCCTGGACGGCGTGCTTGGCCTCGCGGGCCGAGTCCTTCACGTCGTCAGTGGCGGAGGTGCCCGCCTCCTTGACGTTCTGCGCGGCGTCGGTCGCGGTCTCCTTGACGGAGGCGAAGGCCTGCTGCGCGGGCTCGCGGAGCTCGCTCGCCGCCTCCTTGGCCGCGTCGGTCACCTTGTCGACGACCGGCTGGGCCTGCTCCTTGACGCGGCTCGCCGCCTCCTTCTCCTTGCTGGAGGCGGGGATGAGCGAGGCGACGAGGAGTCCGGCGCCGAGGGCGATGAGCCCCACGGCGAACGGGTTGCCCTCGGCCTTGGCCTTCGCCGAGCCCGCACCGCTCGAGAGCGAGTCGGAGGCGTCGTGCGCCGAGCCCATCACCCGGTCGCGGACGGAGCCCACGGCCGACTTGACCTTGTCGGTCTGACGCTGCGCGATGGCGGACGGGCTGACCTTCTCGGCCAGCGCGTCGACGTCCCCGCCCAGCTCGAGGCGCGTGCGCTCGATGTCCGCCCGGATCTCCTCGGGTGTCTTGTTCTGTCCTGCGTCGTACGTCATCGTCCTGCCCCGTTCGGCTTGAGGGTGTCGGGAATCTTCTTGAGGGAGTCGACCGTCTCGGGAGCGCCGTCGACCTGCTTCAGGCTCTTGCGGCCCACCGCGTAGAGGATCGCGGCCACGATCGCCCAGATGACGGCCACGACCACTCCGGACCAGCCGTTGCCGATCAGAGTGCCCAGGCCCCACCAGAGGGCGATCGAGAGGAAGAGCACGGCCATCAGCGCGGCGTAGCCCGCCCCGCCGAGGAGGCCCGCTCCCTTGCCCGCCTTGCCGGCGGACTCCTTGAGCTCGGCCTTCGCGAGGGCCATCTCCTGGCGGATCAGCGTGGAGAGGTCGCGCGAGACCTCGCCGAGCAGATCGCCCAGCGACGTCGACCCGGCCCGCTGGTCGGGCGTCTCCGTCGAGCGGTGGACGCCCGTCGGGTCGGTCACAGCCGGCCGCCGTTCGGGAAGCCGCCGTCGAGCGGGTCGGCGACGGGCTCGGTCGGCGCGTAGTCGCGCTCGAGGGAGCTCGAGCCGACGGTGCCGTAGGCGGACGCGACGGGCGCGTCGTACGCGGAGGCGTCGGAGTACGCGGTGGTCGAGGCGGGGGCGTCGAACTCGGGCCCGTCGGTGCGGGTGCTCGTCGCCTCCTTCTCGTCCTTCGCCTCGGCGGTCAGGGCGCGGATGAGGCGCCCGCCGACGAGTCCCGTCGCCGCGGCGATGAGGATGAAGGCACCCGGGCGGCGGCGGGCGAACGCGCGGACGTCGTCGAGGAGCTCGGACGGGTCGCGGTTCTCGAGCCACGAGGCCACACCCTGCACGCGGGTGGCCGCCTGGGAGACGAGCTTCGCGGCGGCGTTGTCGCTGCCGCCCTCGCCGTTGGCCAGCGCGGTCAGGTCGTCGCTGAAGGCGCGGGCGCCCTTGGCGGCGTTCTCCTTCTGGGCGTGGGCCTGCTCGGTGAGCTGGGTGCGGCTCTGGTCGTAGAGGTCCTTGACCTGGACCTTGGCCTCCTGGACCACGTTGGCGGCCTCGTCCTTGCCGGTCGAGAGCACTTCGCTCGCGGCCTGCTTGGCGTCGCCGGCGACGGCGCCGGCCTGGTCCTTGGCGGTGCCCGCGGCGGCGCTCGCCTTCTCCTTCGCGGAGTCGGCCGTGCCGCCCGTGGAGGAGCCGGAGGACGTGTCCGTGGGGGCGACGTGCGCCCCGCTGTCGGTGGGGGTCTCGGTCGCGCCGAAGTTCGCGGCGCCGTCTCCGAACGGAGGTGAAGCGGGATCGATGTTCGACATCGTCTGTCCCTTCCAGGATCGAGTGGGGGATGAATGCGTGCCGGCGTCGCCAGTCTGTTCGGGCCCTCGAGTACCGGGAAGGGCATAGCGGCTGACCCCCCGATGGGGCTACCATCCCGCGCCCACGAGGGCGGGTCCCGAGGGCCCGTGGATCGACTGCTCCGCCACCGCGTCAAGCCCCTTCTGACCCGCGAACAGGGCTCCCTAGCGTCGAGAGGACAGACATCGGACGTCCGCACCCGGATCCGCCCGGCTACCCCGGAAAGGCAACCAGTCATGTTCTTCCACCGTCAGGAACTCCAGTTCACGTCCACGCCCTCGAAGCCCGACGCGGTCTTCGCCCGCCGCTTCCAGGAGGTGCTCGGCGGCCAGTACGGCGAGATCACCGTGGCGATGCAGTACGGCTTCCAGGCCTGGAACGCCCACGACCCGGGCAAGTACCGGGACCTGCTCTTCGGCATCGGCGCCGAGGAGTTCGGCCACGTCGAGATGATCGCCGTGATGATCGCCCAGCTGCTCGAGAAGGCCCCGGTCGAGCAGTCCGAGGACGCGATGAAGAAGGACCCCGTGCTCGCGGCGGTCATCGGCGGCTCCGACGTGCAGCACGCCATCGTGGCCGGCGCCGGCGCGCGCCCCGTCGACAGCATGGGCAACCCGTGGCAGGGCTCCTACATCACCGCCAGCGGCAACCTGCTGGCCGACTTCACCGCCAACGCGAACGCGGAGATGCAGGGTCGGCTCCAGGTCGCCCGGCTCTACCACATGACCGACGACCACGGCGTGCGCGACCTCCTGTCGTTCCTCCTGGCCCGCGACACCATGCACCAGAACCAGTGGATCGCGGCAGCCGCCGAGCTGCGCGCGGAGGGCCGGGAGGACCTGCCCGTGCCCTCGAACTTCCCGATCTCGAAGGAGGAGCGCTCCGTGTCGTACGAGTACATCAACTTCTCGGACGGAGCAGCGGCCTCCGAGGGCAGCTGGGCCTCGGGCCCGACCCCGGACGGCAAGGGAGAGTTCAGCTACCGCGTCGCGGAGCCCGGCGGCAACGTCCCGATGCCCCCGCCCACGCAGCCGGACGAGCGCCTCTACGGCACCGACCCGAAGCCGAACATCGTCGAGAAGGCAGTGGGGGCCGTCAAGGACGCGGTGACGGGCAAGTGAGCGCCGCACGGGTCCTCGGGGCGCTCGGCGCCTGCGCTCTGACGATCGGCCTGCTGGCCGGCTGCACCGGCGACGCCCAGACGCCGTACCAGTCGGGGAGCGCGGTGCCCACCAGCGCCGACGACGGATCGTCGCAGACGCCCACGAACGCGCCCTCGCAGTCCGCTCCGTCCGAGTCCGCCACCCCGGCGACCTGATCCCGCGCCCTCGACCGGCCGGCACCGGTCGAGGGCGCGAATCATCGCAGTCCAGCGGGCGCCCGGGCAAGCCCCTTCCCGCTCCCAGGAAGCGGGCAGTTCCCGGTCCTACGGTCGTGCCAACGATCAGCGAAGGAGGCACCACCATGGGGCTCGATGACAAGATCAAGAACGCCGCTCAGGACATCGCCGGCAAGGCGAAGGAAGCCCTGGGCGACCACAAGAACGACGACAGCCTGAAGGCCGAAGGCCAGAAGGACCAGGCCGCGGCCTCGGCCAAGAAGGCCGGCGAGGACGTCAAGGACGTCTTCAAGTAGGTCTCGGCAGTACCGCGAAGGCGGCGCTCCCCTCGGGGGGCGCCGCCTTCGCTGTTCCCCGGCTAGGGGTGCAGGACGACCTTGATGCAGCCGTCCTCCTTCTTCTGGAAGGTCTCGTAGAGGGCCGGAGCGTCCTCGAGCGGCGCCCGGTGGGTCACGAGGTCCATCACGCCGAGCGGATCGGAGGAGTCCTCCACCAGCGGCAGCAGGTCGTCGATCCAGCGCTTCACGTTGCACTGGCCCATCCGCACCGTCACCTGCTTGTCGAACATCGACTTCAGCGGCATCGGGTCGGCCTCTCCGCCGTAGACCCCGCTCAGCGACACGGTGCCACCGCGGCGCACCAGGTCGAGGGAGGCGTGCACCGCGGCGAGGCGGTCGACGCCGACCGTGTCCATCGCCTTGCGGGCGATCGGGTCGGGCAGGAGCCCCGCCATCGACTGCGCGAACGAGCCGACCGGCGAGCCGTGCGCCTCCATGCCGACCGCGTCGACGACGGAGTCGGGGCCGCGCCCGTCCGTGAGGTCGCGCAGCTGCGCGGCGATGTCATCGGACAGGTCGAACGTCTCCACGCCGTACCGCTCGGCCATCGCGCGCCGCTCGGCGACGGGCTCCACGGCGAGGACGCGGTAGCCGCGGTGGGCGCCGATCCGCGCCGCGAACTGGCCGACCGGGCCGAGTCCGAAGACGACCAGGGTCCCGCCGTCGGGCACCTGCGCGTACTCCACGCCCTGCCAGGCGGTGGGCACGATGTCGCTGAGGAAGAGGTAGCGCTCGTCCGGCAGGTCCGTGCCGACGACGATCGTGTTGTAGTCGGCCAGCGGCACGCGGAGCAGCTCGGCCTGCCCTCCGGGGACCTGGCCGTACATCTTCGTGTAGCCGAAGAGCGCCGCTCCCGAGCCGTACTCGGTGACCTGCGTCGTCTCGCACTGCGACTGCAGCCCTCGGCGGCACATGAAGCACTCGCCGCAGGCGATGGTGAAGGGCACGACGACGCGGTCGCCGGGCTTCAGGGTGGTGACTCCGGAGCCCACCTCCTCGACGACGCCCATCGGCTCGTGGCCGAGCACGTCCCCGCGGTCGATGTAGGGCCCGAGGAGGCGGTAGAGGTGCAGGTCGGAGCCGCAGATCGCGGTCGAGGTGATCCGGACGATCGCGTCGGTCGGCTGCTGGATGCGGGGGTCGGGGACGGTCTCGACCGAGACCTTCTCGATGCCCTGCCAGGTGAGTGCTCGCATGCTCGTGTCCGTTCTCCGGCTCGCGCCGGTCGTGGTCGGTGTCCCTCCACCGCACACCCGGAGGGCGCCGAGGGGGAGGGGCTTGACGCTCCCCGGAGCGCTTCCGAGGGGGATTCCCGGGAGAACGCACGGACGTGCATCCCGCGTTCACCCGACTCACGGCGGCCGAGTGGTGGGATGGGGGGATGGATGCTCTCTACACCGCCATCGCCCACGCCTCCGGTGGAGGACGCGACGGCCACGTCCGCACCGAGGACGACCGTCTCGACCTCGACACCCGCGCCCCGCAGGAGCTCGGCGGCTCCGGCGAGGGGACCAACCCCGAGCAGCTGTTCGCGGCCGGCTACTCCGCCTGCTTCCTCAGCGCCCTGCACGGAGCCGGTCGCCAGCTGAAGATCGACACGACCGACGCGGCCGTCTCGGCCAGCGTCTCGATCGGGAAGAACGACTCCGACGGCTTCGGCCTCTCGGTCGAGCTCGACGTCTACGTGCCGAAGGCGAGCTCCGAGGACGCGCAGAAGGTCGCCGACGCGGCGCACCAGCTCTGCCCGTACTCCAACGCCACCCGCGGCAACATCCCCGTGCAGATCAACCTGGTCGACTGACCGGGCCCTCTCGACGGCCCCTCCCGGACTCCGGGCAGGGGCCGTCGTCGTGTCCGGGGGCGGTCCGTTAGGGTCGGGGCATGACCGAGGAGCTGTCGCACGAGGAGCCGTCGCACGAGGAGTCCCTGGCGCGGGCCGAGCTCGTGCAGATCCGTCAGAGCATCGACAACATCGACGCGGCGCTGATCCACCTGCTCGCCGAGCGCTTCAAGTTCACGCAGAAGGTCGGCCGGCTGAAGGCCGCGCACGGGCTGCCCGCCGCGGACCTCGAGCGCGAGGCCCGCCAGATCGCGCGACTGCGGGCGCTCGCCGAGGAGTCGCACCTCGACCCGGCGTTCGCCGAGAAGTTCCTCGGGTTCATCGTCGCCGAGGTCATCCACCACCACCAGCGCATCGCCGACGGCGCCGAGGACTGAGGCTCAGCCCTCGATCCGCAGCAGCCCCGCCGTGCGCTCGCGCAGCACGCCGAGCAGCAGCGGATAGTCGGGGAAGAGCTGGTCGCGCCGCAGCGTCGGCACCCGCAGCCCGAGGGGGACCTCCGTGATGCGGCCGTTCGTCTCGGTGAGGGTCAGGCGGAGGCTATGGCTCCCCGTCGGGCTCGAGGCGACGACCGAGCGCAGAGCCTCGAGCGGGAAGATCAGCCCGTCGATCTGGATGGCCGACTCCGACACCACGATCGAGCCCGGCAGCCCGGGCCGCAGCGCCAGCCGCGCGGCGACCAGCCCGAGCGGGAGGGAGAGCGCCACGACGACCGCCCCCAGCGCGATCTGCGCGCGGTCGCCCGACGGGGATCCCGCGAGGGCGACGGCCAGGACGCCGGCGGCGAACGCCTCCGTGGCGACGACGACCAGGGCGACCGCCCGGCGCTGGAGCGGAGCGCGGTGCGGCCGGAAGCGGACGGCCGAGGCGGGCCCGGCCAGAGCGGGCGGCAGGGCGTCGCGGACGCGGGCGGCGGCGCCGAGGTCGGCGAGCAGGGCGGCGAGGTCCTCCGGGCGGAAATGCGCGCAGCGGACCTCGACTCCGTCGCCGCGGCACCAGGCGACGAAGCCGTCGCCGTCGGCGGACTCGAGGAAGCGGACCGACCGGCGGGGCCACTGCTCGCGGCGGCGACGGCCGCGCATCAGCACGACCTGCGTCTCGGTCGTCATCACGCGGGTGGGGGAGACGACGAAGAGCGAGACCGCCGAGGCCAGTCCGATGACGACGGTGAGGGCGAGGAGGCCGAGCGCGAGTACCGACTCGTCGAGGACGCCGCGGCGGTCCGCGAGGACGGCGAACGGGATGAGCACGGCCGCGAGGCCGGCGCCGAGGAGCCGCAGGAGGAGGGCGCGGAGGCGCCGCAGGACCGACGGGCCGTACACCCGTCGCGTCCGGATCGCCATCGGTTCCGACTCCATCGCGTCAGGCTAGCCCCGGCCGGGACCGGTCGCCCGGAGAGGCGCGTCGGTGGCGCGATCCTCGCGCCACCCGTCCCCGGTTCGGGGGAGGAGTGGCGCGAGGATCGGCCTACGCCTCCGCGGTGCGGTGCAGGGCGCGGACCGAGACGACCCGGCGACGGGCGATCGCGGCGACGGTGAGCAGCAGCCCGAACAGCAGCCAGATCACCAGGCCGACGACGGCGCCGGCCGTGCCGTCGGTGCCCTCGACCACTCCGGACAGCGCGTTCTGCGCCGCCGAGAGCGGCAGGAACCCGAGCACGTCGTCGAACAGCCCGGGGACCGTCGAGATGATGCCCGCGCCGAGCGCGATCACCGCCGCGACCATCGCGAGGAAGCGGCCGATCCCTCCGAGCAGGGCGACCAGCCCCTGGTTCACCGCGGCGAACGAGGCGCCGGTGAGCATCGCCAGGAGGGCGAAGCCGACCCAGCGGCCCGCCTCCAGGCCCGCGACCCCGCTCATCACGATCGCGACCGCGAGTCCCTGCACCACGCCGATCACGAGCGCCGGCACGTAGGAGGAGAGGGCGAGCGCCGCGGAGGAGCGGGTCGAGGAGAGTGCACGGTGCGAGAACGCCGCGAGCACCAGGAACGTCGCGAGGGCGCCCAGCCAGAGGGCGATCGTCGCGAAGAACGGGACGCTGGAGGCTCCGAACAGGTCGGTCGCGCTGCTCGCGTTCTCGACCGGGTCCGAGACGACGTCGGCGAGGTTCGTCGACTCCGACTCGGTGTAGGTCGGGAGTTGCGCGACGGCGGCGTCGAGGCCGGTCGCGAGCGTGCGGGTGCCGTCGGCGAGCTGCACGGCGCCGTCCGAGACCCCGCTCGCTCCGTCGGCGAGCTGGTCGGCTCCGTCGGCGGCGGAGGAGGCTCCCGTGGCGAGGTCGGCGGCACCGCCCGCGGCGGTGGTCGCGCCGGTCGCGAGGTCGCGGGCGCCGGCCGCGGCGGTGGTGGCGCCGGTCGCGAGCTGCGCGGACCCGGCCGCCGTGGTGTCGAGGCCGTCGGCGAGCTGTGACGCTCCGCCCGCGGCGTCGTCCGCGCCGTCGGCGAGCTGCGTCAGGCCGCCGGACAGCTGTCCGATGCCCCCCGAGAGAGTGCGCGCGCCGGTGGCGGACTGCCCGACCGCGTCGATCAGCGAGGGCTGCCCGTCGCCGCCGAGGCGGATGCCCGCGTCGATCCCGGCGACGGCTCCCGCGGTCGTCGTGGCGAGAGTGGTCGCGCCGGTGGGTCCGTCCGCCGAGGCGATGACGGCGCGCGCGGCGAGGCACTGCGTCGTCTCGCAGCCCTCGAGCGCGGCGCTGAGCGCCTCGAAGGTCCCCGCGGTGGCGGCGGCGGCGCCGGCGCTGAGGGCGGCGACCTGCTGGGTCCCGTCGCCGGTCCTCACCACTCCCTCCCTCAGCTGGTCGAGCCCGTCGGCCAGGTCGGAGGCGCCGCCCTGCAGCGCGGTCGCCCCGGTCGCCGAGTCGCGGGCGCCCGTCGCGAGCTGTCCCACTCCGCCGGAGAGGCCGCGCGCACCGGTGGCCAGCTGCGCGACTCCGCCGGAGAGGTCGGAGGCTCCGGTGCCCAGCTGCCCCACGCCGTCGGCGAGGGACGAGGCTCCGGTGCCGATCTGCCCGACGCCGTCCGAGAGCGAGGAGGCGCCGGAGGCGAGCTCGTCGATCCCGTCGGCGAGGCTGCTGGTGCCGTCGGCGAGGGTGGAGGCGCCGGTGCCGAGCTGGTCGGCGCCGTCGGCGAGCGTGCCCGCGCCCTCGGCCGCCTGGCCGATCTGCTCGTTGAGGGTGTTGAAGCCGACGTAGACGTTCTCGAGGTAGGCCGTGGTCAGCTGCGTGTTGAGCAGCGAGGTGGCGGTGCTGGTCACCGTGGCCGAGATGGCGTCGTCGACGAGTTTGGCCTTCTCGCTGGTGGCGATGTCGATGGTCGCCTTCGTCGCCTCCGCGGCGTCGCCCGAGTACGAGGTAGCGGCGGCGGAGAAGGAGGAGGGGATCGTCACGACGGTCGCGTAGCTGCCGTCGGCGAGGCCCTTCGCGGCGTCGTCCTTGTCCGTGAGGACCCAGGTGAAGTTGCCCGTCGAGTCCGAGCCGGAGACGTTGGGCACCGGGGTCGTGCTCGCGGACGGCGTCGCGCTCGCCGAGGGGGTGGAGGAGGGGGCGTCCGAGCTCGCGGAGTCGGTGCCGCCCGTCACCAGGCCGGCCGCGAGCTGGCGCCCGAGCGGCACGGTCTGCCCGTTGATCTCGACCGGGGTGTCCTCGTTGACCACGGCGGCCGTGATCGTGTCGAGTCGCTCGGTCGGGTTCCACAGCGCCCACACCAGGAGGCCGCCGATGACGAGGGGGACCAGGACGATCCCGAGAAGGGTCAGCCAGGACACCTTCTTGACGCCGCGGGGGCGTTCGAGGGAGAGGAGAGCCATCTGTCAGAGGACCTTTGCGATCGCGCGGCGCTCGGCCGCGGGCGAGACCGCGAGCACGCCGCGGTCGGAGGGGAGGAGGTCGTCGAGCGCCTCGGCGTCGACGGAGGAGGCGACCACGGTGAACGCGTCGGCGGCGGCGCGGGCGGCGTCGAGCTCGGCCCGGATCGCGCCGCGCAGCTGCGGGTCGGTGACCGTGTCGAGGTCGTCGAGCACCAGGATCGGCGGGGCCGACTCCAGGGCCGACCGGACGTCGGCGACGGGGTCGGCGGCTCCGGCGAGGCGCACCAGCCCGACCCGGCCGCGCACGGCGGCGGAGCGGATCGGCACGACCAGGCCCGCGACCTTCAGGCGCCCGGAGTCGGGGGCGAGCCGGCCGGCGATGCTCAGCAGCAGCGCGGTGCGGCCGGAGCGGTGCGGCCCGTGGACCACGAGGGAGGAGCCGGGCGCGACCCGCAGCGAGACGCCGCTGTAGACGGGACCGTCCGGTCCGTCGAGGCGGAGGTCCTCGGCCGCTATCACGTCCGTGGATCCGGGCTCCGGCCAGTCGGCAAGCGCGAGCTCCTTCGTGAGGCCCTCGCCCTCGACGTCGAAGGACGGCAGGACGCGGTCGAGCCAGCGCGGCATGTGCCAGGCGCGGTCGCCGAGCAGGTGCAGCACGGCGGGCACCAGCGTCATCCGCACGATGAACGCGTCGACGAAGACGCCCACGGCGAGCCCGAGCGCGATCGGCTTGATGTTGGTATCCCCCTCCGGCACGAAGGCGGCGAAGACCGAGAACATGATGACCGCGGCGGCCGTGACCACCTTGGCCGAGCCGACGAAGCCCGACTCGACAGCGGCGCGCGCCGGCCTCCCGTGCACGTAGTCCTCGCGCATCCGCGAGACCAGGAACACCTCGTAGTCCATCGCGAGGCCGAAGAGCACGCCCATCAGGATGATCGGCATGAAGCTGATGATCGGGCCCGTCTTGTCGACGTGCAGAGCGTCCGAGAACCATCCCCACTCGAACACCGCCGCCACGGCGCCGAAGGACGCACCGACCGACAGCAGGTAGCCCAGTGTCGCCTTGATCGGCACCCAGAGCGAGCGGAACACCATCGTCAGCAGCACCAGCGACAGGCCCACGACGAGCAGGCCGAACGGCAGCAGGGCCTTGGCGAGAGTGTCCGAGATGTCGATCCCGACCGCGGTCTGGCCGGTCACCGCGAGGTCGACGCCGTACTCCTGCTGGAAGTAGTCGTGCTTGTCGCGGATCTCGGCGACCAGCGCCTTGGTGGCCTCGGAGTCGGGGCCGCCCTCGGGAATGACCTGGATGATGCCGGTGTCGGCGGTCTCGTTGGGCGTCGCGAGCGGCACCGAGGCGACTCCGTCGAGCTTCTCGATCTCGCCCTTGAGGTCGTCCATCAGGCCGAGCGGATCGGTCGAGCCGATGATCGTGCCGGTGACGATGAGCGGGCCGTTGTAGCCGGCGCCGAAGTTCTCGGCGAGCAGGTCGTAGGTGGTGCGCGCGGGAGTGCCCTCGGCCTGGTAGCCGGCGTCCGGCAGGGCGAGGCGGAGGCTGAGCGCCGGGATGCTCGCGACGCCGAGCACGCCGATCACCGCGATGATCGTCACGATCGGGAAGCGCGTGACGACCCGGACCCAGCCGCGGAAGAACCCGCGCGGGACCTCGGCGTGCACGTGGCCGCCGGGGGAGGCGGTCGCCGCCTCCTCGTGCGCCTCGGTGTCGACGTGGGTGCCCGCGGCGGCGGCGGCCTTCTTCTTCGCGCGGCGCTCCTTCGGGCGCAGCCGCGCGCCGGCGAAGCCGAGGAGGGCGGGGGTCAGGGTGAGCGCGATGACCACGGCGATCGCGACTCCGCCCGCCGCCGCGACGCCCATCGTCGTGAGGAACGGGATGCCCGCGACCGAGAGGCCGACGAGCGCGATGATCACGGTCAGGCCCGCGAAGACGACGGCGGAGCCCGCGGTCGCGGTCGCCCGCGCGGTCGACTCCTCCGGGTCCATGCCCTGCTTCAGCTGGTCCTGGTGGCGGCTGATGATGAAGAGGGCGTAGTCGATCCCGACCGCCAGGCCCAGCATCAGCGCCAGGAGCGGCGTGGTCGAGGAGATCGAGGCGAAGCGGGTGGCGATGAAGATGGCCGACATCGAGAGGGCGACGCCGAGCAGTGCGGTGACCAGCGGCATGCCGGCGGCCAGGAACGAGCCGAAGGTGAGCACGAGGACGACGAGGGCGACCACGAGGCCGATCGCCTCCGTGATGGTCACGCCGGGGAGGTTCTGGGCGAAGAGGTCGCCGCCGAGCGAGACCACGGAGCCGGCGGGCAGTGCGTCCTGGAGGGTCGTCGCCTCGGCCTTCAGCGCATCGCGGCTCTCGGGGCTCGTGGTGGTGGCGGAGCCGTCCATCTGGGCGGTGATGACGAGGGCGTTCCCGGCGTCGGAGATCGTGCCGGACACGCTGTCGGAGTAGGGGTCCGTGACGGCCGCGACCTCGTCGACGTCGCCGAGCGCGGCGACCGCGTCGCTGACGGGGCCCTTCACGTCGGCGTCCTGGACGCTGCCCCCGTCGGGCGCGACGACCACGTACCGCGCGGACGTGCCGCTGACCTGGGGGAAGGTGCGCTCGAGCTGGTCGAGGGCGGTCTGCGACTGCGTGCCCGGGATGGAGAACGTGTTGTCGGTGCCCTGGTTGAGCAGCAGCGCTCCTCCTCCGCCCGCCACCACGATCAGCAGCCACAGGACGGCGACGAGGCGGTGGGCGCGGTACACGCGACGACCGAGACGGTAGAGCAGCGACGACACGCGGTCTCCTGACGATGGGTGGGGAGGGTGGCGATACGTCTCTGTACCAGGGCGGAGCCGGGCTCCGATACACGAGCGTATCCGATACAGGACCGTATTCGATACGTGAATGTATCGGATAAGGTGAACGGCGTCGAAGGTGTTGACAGGGCGGGCAGGAGGCTGGTGATGACGGCGATCGACTCCACCCCTCCCGAGACCTCCCGCCGAGGCCGCACCCGCGAGCGCCTGCTCGACGCGGCCTACGACGTCTTCGCCGAGACCGGCGTGCACAGCGCGTCCGTCGAGCAGATCTGCGAGCGCGCCGGGTTCTCGCGCGGCGCCTTCTACTCCAACTTCTCCAGCAAGGAGGAGCTGTTCTTCGCGCTCATGGAGCGGGAGAACGGCGCCCGGGTGACCGCCCTCGTCGAGCAGATGGACCGTACGATCCCGCGCGTCGTCTCGGCCGACGAGCCGCTGACGGCCGAGACGCTGGCCGTGGTGATCCTCGACTTCCTCCAGGGTCCTGCCACCGACAACCGCCGCTGGTGCGTGGTCGAGTCGGAGTTCGAGCTGCTCGCGCTGCGCGACCCGCGGATCGCTCCGCAGTACCGCGACTTCCGCGCCGGCTTCGACGCCTCGCTCGTGCAGATCGTGCACGGGGCGCTGCGCCAGGTGCGCCGCGAGTTCTCCCTCGAGCCGACGACCGCCGTGCGCCTGCTGGTGGCGGGCTACGACGACGCGGTCAAGCAGTCGATCCTCGAGGACGAGTCGGAGCCCGCGTCGCTCGAGCGCCTGCGGGCGACGCTGACGGCGATCGTCCTCGCGATCTCGTCCGCCGACGCCTGAGCCGGGCCGGCTCTCGCGACGGCGGCCGCCGTACCCGACGGCCGAGTCCGCACCCGGCGGCCGAGCGGCCGCTGGGGAGTGCCGGGTCCGGTCCCCGCTCCTCCGCCCGCGCGACGAGGATGGACCCATGGAACTGCGTCAGCTCGAACACTTCCTCGCCGTCGCGAAGGAGCAGCACTTCACCCGCGCCGCGAGCGCCCTGCAGATCTCGCAGTCGGGCCTCTCGGCGTCGATCCGTGCGCTCGAGAGCGAGCTGGGCAGCCCCCTCTTCACCCGCAGCACGCGCCGGGTCGAGCTGACGCCGGCCGGCCGGGCGATGCTCGCGGAGTCGGAGCGCTCGGTCGCCAGCGCGCTCGCCGCCCGCGACGCGGTTCTCGCCGTGCAGGGGGTGCTCCGCGGGAGCCTCGCGGTCGGCACGGAGGAGTGCCTCGGCGGCGTGCACCTGCCGCGCGAGCTCGCGACCTTCCGCGAGCAGCACCCGGGAGTCGCGCTCCGGCTGATCCACGAGGGGTCCGGCACGCTGCTCGACTCCGTCGCCGCCGGCCGCCTCGACCTGGCGCTGGTCGCCGACATCGGAGCCGTGCCGGGCTGCGTGCGGACGATGCCGCTGGCGAGCGAGGGCTTCGCGGTGCTCGTGCGCCCGGGTCACCCGCTCGCGAGCCGCGTCGGCTGCCGCATCCCGGACCTGGCGGGCGAGACGATCGTGGGGCTGCAGGAGCACTGGGCGGCGAGTCACCTCGCGGCGCGGGCGTTCGCGGCGCACGGCCTCGCGTTCGAGGTCGAGCTCGAGGTGAACGACGTGCACACGCTGCTCGACCTGGTCGAGTACGGCATGGGGATCGCGGTCGTGCCGGCGCACTTCGCCGAGAAGCGCCCGGCCGGGCTGCGGGCGGTGGCGCTCGCCGATCCGCTCCTGGTGTGGCGGACGATGGTGGCGGTGCCGGAGCGGCCGAGCGCCGCGGCCCGCGCGTTCGTCTCGGCCCTCCCGCAGCCGCTGCAGGACGCGGTCTGAGCGGGATCGTGCTCGCAACGGAGGAGGGACCAGCGCCGAGATCCCGCGATCCGCGTCGGACCGGTGCCTCGACCGGATCCCTCCTCCGTCATGAACGGGCTCAGTCGAGCGAGGCCAGCTCCTCGGGCGTGAGCTCCAGGTCGGCCGCCGTGGCGGAGTCGCGGATGCTCTCGGGGCGGGAGGCGCCCGGGATCGGCAGCACGACCGGGGCCTTCGCCAGCTCCCAGGCGAGGCAGACGACCTGCGGCGTCACGCCGCGGGCCTCGGCGACCGCCGCGAACGCGGAGTAGCGCGAGCCGAGCTCGCCCGCCGAGGAGATGCCGCCGAGCGGGCTCCACGGCAGGAACGCAAGTCCCAGCTCGGCGCAGAGCTCGAGCTCCGGCTCGCTGGAGCGGAACGACGGCGAGAACTGGTTCTGCACCGAGACCAGGCGCTCGCCGAGGATGCCGTGCGCCTCGCGGATCTGGTCCGGGTCGGCGTTCGAGATGCCCGCGCGGAGGACGACGCCCTCGTCGAGCAGCTCGGCCAGCGCTCCGATCGAGTCGGCGTAGGGGACCGCCGGGTCGGGCCGGTGGTACTGGTAGAGGCTGATCGCGTCGACGCCGAGGCGCTTCGCGGACGCGCGAGCCGCCTCCTTGAGGTACTCGGGGCGGCCGTCCTGATCCCAGGGGCCGGGCTCGCGGCGCAGGTGGCCGCCCTTGGTGGCGACGAGCACGGCGGAGGTGTCGCCGCCGTAGCTGCGCAGCGCCTCTGCGATCAGCAGCTCGTTGTGGCCGAGGTCGTCCTGGGTGGCGAGGTGGTAGGCGTCGGCCGTGTCGATCAGGGTCACGCCGGCGTCGAGGGCGGCGTGGATCGTGGCGATCGAGCGCTCGCGGTCCGGGCGGCCCTCGATCGACATCGGCATGCCGCCGAGTCCGATCGCGCCGACCTGGAGGTCGCCGAGAGTGCGCTGCTTCATGAATGCTCCTTCGCAGTGGGGTGGGTGGTCACCAGGCGTAGTCCTCGGGGGCTGTCCGGTGACCGGGGAAGATCTCGTCGAGGCGCGCGAGGGCCTCGGCGTCGAGGGTGATGTCGACGGCGGCGACGGCGCTCTCGAGCTGCTCGAGCGTCCGCGGCCCGGTGATCGGACCGGTGACGGCGGGCTGGTGGAGGAGCCACGCCAGCGCCAGCTCGCCGGGCGCCTCGCCGCGCTCGCGGGCGAACGCCTCCCACTGCTCCAGGGCGGGGCGGTGCTCCTCGATCGCGGCGAGGGTGCGCTCGGAGGAGCGGCGCCCGCCCTCCGCGGTCTTCTCGAGCACGCCGCCCAGCAGTCCGCCCTGCAGCGGCGACCAGGGGATGACGCCGAGCCCGTAGTGCAGCGCGGCGGGCAGGACCTCGCGCTCGACGTCGCGGACGAGCAGGTTGTAGATCGACTGCTCGGAGGCGAGGCCGGTGAAGTGGCGGGCGCGCGCCGCCTCCTGCGCCTGGGCGAGGTGCCAGCCGGCGAAGTTGCTGGAGCCGACGTAGAGGACCTTGCCCTGCTGGACGGCGACCTCCATCGCCTGCCAGATCTCGTCCCAGGGCGTCGTCCGGTCGACGTGGTGGAACTGGTAGAGGTCGATGTGGTCCGTCTGCAGGCGGCGGAGGCTCTCGTCGAGCGCGCGGCGCAGGGTGAGCGCCGAGAGGCGGCCGCCGTTGGGCCAGGAGTCGCGGCCGCGCTCGGCTCCGGGAGCGGCGAACTCGCCCATGTCGCCGAAGACCTTGGTCGCGAGGACGGTGCGCTCGCGGCGCTCGCCGCCCTGGGCGAACCAGCGGCCCACGATCTCCTCGGTGGCGCCGCGGCCGGCCTCGCCTCCGTACACGTTGGCCGTGTCGAAGAAGTTGACGCCCAGCTCGTGCGCGCGGTCCATGATCGCGAACGAGTCGGACTCCTCGGTCTGCGTGCCGAAGTTCATGGTGCCGAGGACGGTGCGGGAGACGGACAGGCCGGTGCGGCCGAGGTGCGTGTACTGCATGGTCCCAGTCGACTCCGGTTCGGGCCGCGTGTCCAACAGGTGCTCGGCATGGGTGCGATCGACGGGGGAGGTCAATCGGGGGCGCGCCGTCCAGGGGCCGCCCGAGCCCCGCCTCGGTCGGGCCTGCGCGTCGGCCGGGTCCAGCGGCCTCGACCGGATCGCCCGCAGCCCGCTGGGCGCGGTGGCGCCCGGCCGCCCGGGTGCCGGGTTAGAGTCGCGGAATGGTCCGGACGACGCAGCGCCTCGTGATCGCCCTCTCCGCCGTGGTCCTGCTCGCCGGCTGCACGGCGGAGGCGACGAGCCCCGCCGCCGCACCCGCCGAGCCGACCGCCTCGACCGCCTCGACCGCGCCGCCCGCCGCCGGAGCCGAGTCCACGCCGCGGCCGGTGCCGAGCGTCTCGACCACTCCCGCACCCGTCGAGGACGTCTCGGGCGAGTGCATCGTCCAGGCGCTCGACGAGGGGACGCTCGACGGCGTCGACCTCGAGCGCGTGCGCGACCGCGGCACCCGCGCCGGCGCGACCGGGACGGCGAGCACCGCCTCCGACGGCGCCCCGGCCTCCTACCTGGTGGCAGCGGGCGACATCAGCGAGCGGATCGCGGACCGGTTCTGCATCAGCTCCGACTACCTCTCCGCGCTGAACTCGGTGCGCCGCGACGGCGTCGACATCGACAGCCTCTACGGCGGCGACACCCTCAACCTCCGCCCGGCGACCGTCCTGAGCGTCGGCGACCAGAACGGCCGCGTCCTCGACAACGCCGAGCCCGACGACCTCCCCGCGCAGACCGGCTGACGCCGCCGACGCCCGCCGCCACTCCTCCCGCCTCGCAGCAGCACGCGACCACCGCGGAAGGCGCGGATCCGACGGCACGTGCGCGGCATTCAGCCCAGGACGCCGATCAGGACCGCCGACACGGCGACGGTCGCCGCGAGCCCGGTCGTCCGCGAGCGGCGGCGCGCCGGATCCTCGAACCACGGCAGCCCGCCCCAGCGCAGCACGGCGCCGGCCGCCCCGGCCGCGGTGAGAGCCACCAGCGCGGCCCAGGGGAGCAGCGTCAGCGCCGACCAGTCGACGAGCGCCCGCCCGAGCAGCAGCACGGCGACGGCCTCGACGCCGCGGGCGAGCGTCCGGACGCGGTCGCGGTCGAGGAACCCGGCCGCCCGGCGCCGGGGGACGCTCCCCAGGGCGAAGCGGCCGACGGTGAACGCGACGACGAGCAGGACGAGGATCGAGGCGATCATCACGACTCCTCCCCGGCGCGCTGCAGCAGGCGCAGGCCGAGCTCGTCGACCGAGCTCGCCGTGTCCCCGTTGACGAACACGGCCACGCCGCGCTCGCGGTCCATCGCGAGCATCGTCGAGTAGCCGGAGGTCCCTCCGTTGTGCCAGGTGACGGATCCGCCGTCCTCCGACTCCGAGGTGAACCAGCCGAGGCCGATCCGCGCCCCGTCGGCGTCGAACCGGGGATCCAGGACGCTCGCCGCGGGCACCCCCAGCGCGGGGTCGTCGGTGAGGAGGGCCTGCGCGTAGCGGGCCATGTCCGCCGCCGTGGAGCGGACGCCGCCCGCCGGTGCGTAGCCCGCCATCGTCCACGCGTCGACGGACCGCCCGCTCGCCGAGAAGCCGGTCGGCGCGTCGGCGGGGAGGGCGTCCGCGGTCTCCGGGACGGAGGTCGCGGTCATCCCGAGCGGATCGAGGACGCGCTCGCGGAGGAGGTCGGCGTAGTCGCGGCCCTCGGCACGGGCGAGCGTCTGGCCCAGCACCGCCGCACCGAGGTTCGAGTAGGCGTGCACGTGCTCGCCCTGGTCCGCCTCGGCGGCCTGCCGGAGGACGTCGTCGGCCGACCAGCCCGCGTAGGGGTCCGTGCCGCGCAGCTGGGCGGCGAGCGTCGAGGCGAGGTCGCCGACACCGGTGGGGAGGCGCGGCAGGCCGGAGCGGTGGGTCGCCAGCTCCTCGAGCGTCCCGGTGAAGCCGCCGACGTCGGCGTGCTCCGCGGCGGGGTCCTCGAGCCCGACCGTCCCCTCGGAGGCGCTCCGGGCGAGGAGGAGCGCGGTCATCGTCTTCGTGACCGATCCGATCTCGACCTCGGTCCGCTCGTCGGCTCCGAGTCCGCCGTAGCGCACGCCGTCGGGCGTGATCACGGCGGCGACGAGGTGGTTCCGCGCGCCGTCTCCGACGTCGGTCCGGAGCCACCCGGCGATCTCGGCGTCGCCGGTCGCCTCGGTCGAGAGGGTGGGAGCGGAGGGACGGAGCAGCACTCCGCCGAGCAGGACGACGGCCGCGGCGGAGGCGGCGGCGAGGGCGAGGCGGCGGCGGGTCATCGGGGTCCTCCGGAGGCGAGCAGGATCACGAGCAGGGGGACGAGGCGCTCCGGCGGGACGCCGTAGCGACCGCGGCCGCGCGCCTCCAGCCAGCCGGCGGCGACCAGCTGGTTGACGTGGTGGTAGATCTGCCCGGTGGTGCCCGCGCCCTCGCTCTCGGCCAGCTGCGCGACGGTCTCGACTCCGCCGGCCACCGCCTGCAGGAACCGCAGACGCACGGGGCTGCCCAGCGCGGCGAGCGCGGTCGGCCCGGGGCTCGCTCCCCAGTCGCGCTCGAAGAACGCGTCGGTGCTGAGGCCGTACTGCCACTCGACGGGGCCGGCCGGAGTGGCGACCGAGCCGGCGAAGACGACTCCGCCGGGAGAGGGCAGGCGCTCGCGGAGAGCGGTCAGGGCCCAGAGCGGATCGTCGGCGGCGGGCGCGGCGGGGGTGTCGGCGCGCTCGAGGCGGTCCAGCCGCGCTCGGAGCTCGTCGACCTCGCCGGCGAGGTCTCGGGAGGAGGTCATGGCTCCACTATTGCAAACATTCCGTAATCACGGAACTCCGGAGCTGAGCCGGTACCGCAGGAGTCGCGGTGGTCCAGCTCGACCACCGCGACTCCTGCGGACTCGGATCGCCCGGAGGCTCAGCCGAAGTGGCGCGGCAGCACGGCGCCGTTCACCGAGCGCAGCTCGTCCAGCGGCAGCGTGAAGAGGCCCTGCACCTCGACCGCGGGGGTCGCCGCGTCGGTCACGCCGATGCGCAGCACCGGGTAGCCCCGGCCCTCGCAGAGCCCGCGGAACTTCACGTCGTCCTCGCGCGGCACCGACACGAGCACGCGGCCGGTCGACTCCGAGAACAGCGCGGCCGTCGCGTCGACGCCGTCGCGCTCCATCAGCTCGTCGAGCCAGATGCGCGCCCCGACGCCGAAGCGCATCGCGGACTCGGCCAGCGCCACCACGAGCCCGCCGTCGGCGAGGTCGTGGGCGGAGGCGATGAGCGACTCCTTCGCGCCCGCCGAGATCAGCTCGGCCAGCGCGCGCTCGGCGCCCAGGTCGAGCTGCGGGGGCAGCCCGCCGAGGTGGTCGTGGATCGTGCCGGCCCACGCCGAGCCGTCGAGCTCGTCGCGGGTGGTGCCGAGGAGGTAGAGGTTGTCGCCCTCGTCCTGCCAGCCGGAGGGGATGCGGCGCGCGACGTCGTCGATCACGCCGAGGACGCCGACGACCGGGGTCGGGAAGATCGGCACGTCGCCGGTCTGGTTGTAGAACGAGACGTTGCCGCCGGTGACGGGGATCTCGAGCTCGAGGCAGGCGTCGGCGAGCGCGCCCACGGCCTCGCGGAACTGCCACATCACCTCGGGGTTCTCGGGGCTGCCGAAGTTGAGGCAGTCCGAGACGGCGACCGGGGTCGCTCCGGTGACGGCGACATTGCGGAACGCCTCCGCCAGCGCCAGGCGGGCGCCCTGCGCCGGGTCGAGCTGGCACCAGCGCCCGTTCGCGTCGGTCGCGACCGCGAAGCCGAGGCCCGACTCCTCGTCGACGCGGACCATGCCGCCGTCGTCGGGATAGCTGAGCGCGGTGTTGCCGAGCACGTAGCGGTCGTACTGCGAGGTGATCCAGCTCTTGTCGGCGAGGTTCGCCGAGCCCAGGAGCGCCAGGGTCTCGGCGCGCAGCGCGTCGCCGCCGGTCGAGCGGGGCAGTCGGGAGGAGGAGTCGGCCTGCAGCGCGTCGAGCCAGGAGGGGTACTCGATCGGGCGCTCGTAGACCGGGCCGTCGACCGCGACGGTGCGCGGGTCGACGTTGACGATCTCCTCGCCGTGCCAGTTGATGATGAGGCGGCCGGAGTCGGTGACCTCGCCGAGCACGCTGGTCTCGACGTCCCACTTGCCGACGACCTCGAGGAACGCGTCGAGCTTCTCGGGCGTGACGACGGCCATCATCCGCTCCTGCGACTCCGACATGAGGATCTCCTCCGCCGTGAGCGAGGGGTCGCGCAGCAGCACCGAGTCGAGCTCGATGAACATGCCGCCGTCGCCGTTGGAGGCCAGCTCCGAGGTGGCGCACGAGATGCCCGCGGCGCCCAGGTCCTGGATGCCCTCGACGAGGTCCTTGCGGAACAGCTCGAGGCAGCACTCGATGAGCACCTTCTCGGCGAACGGGTCGCCGACCTGCACCGCGGGACGCTTGGTCGGTCCGCCGTCGGCGAAGGTGTCGGAGGCGAGGATCGACGCGCCGCCGATGCCGTCGCCTCCGGTGCGCGCCCCGAACAGCACGACCTTGTTGCCGACGCCGCGGGCGTTCGCGAGGTGCAGGTCCTCGTGGCGGAGGACGCCGACGGCCAGCGCGTTGACGAGCGGGTTGCCCTGGTAGACCGAGTCGAAGTAGGTCTCGCCGCCGATGTTCGGCAGGCCGAGGCAGTTGCCGTAGAAGGAGATGCCGGCCACGACGCCGTGCACCACGCGCGCGGTGTCGGGGTCGTCGATCGCCCCGAAGCGCAGCGCGTCCATGACCGCGACCGGCCGAGCGCCCATCGAGATGATGTCGCGGACGATGCCGCCGACCCCCGTCGCCGCACCCTGGAAGGGCTCGATGTAGCTCGGGTGGTTGTGGCTCTCGATCTTGAAGGTGACGGCCCAGCCCTCGCCGACGTCGACCACTCCGGCGTTCTCGCCCATGCCGACCATGAGGTTCTTCTTCATGGCGGGGGAGACCTTCTGCCCGAACTGGCGGAGGTACATCTTCGACGACTTGTAGGAGCAGTGCTCGCTCCACATCACCGAGTACATCGCGAGCTCGCCGCTCGTGGGGCGGCGGCCGAGGATCTCGCGGATGCTCGCGTACTCGTCGGGCTTGAGTCCGAGGGCCGCGTAGGGCTGCTCCCGCTCGGGCGTCGCCTCCGCGTTCGCAGTGGTGTCGGGAACGGCGGTGCGGCTGTCTGCCATGTGCTGGAGGCTCCAGGGGAGGGGGACGGGATGCGCGTCGATCCTACCCGCCGCGGTCGCCGCGGCCCGGGCCCTCCGGTGGAGCGGTGCGGGCACCGGCGCCTAGGATCGGGCGGGTGAAGCGGGCGGCTCTGATCGGGACCGTGCTGTGGGGGCTCTACCAGTGCTTCGGGAACCTCGGAGCGGCGAACATCTCGTCGGACGAGCCCGTGTACCTCGCCGCGGGGTGGGACTACCTGCACGGCGACGTGAGCGCGAACCTCGAGCATCCGCCGACGGCGAAGTACCTGATCGGGCTCGCGCAGGTGCTGCTCGGCGAGGGGCTGCTCGCGGGCAGGATCGCCGCCGGCGCGGCCGCGTTCCTCACCGGGGTGGTGCTCTGGCTCTGGTTCCGGCGCGAGCTCGGCCCGACGCTCGCGCTCGTCCCGGCCGGCCTGTTCCTCCTCCTCCCGCGCACCGCCGTGGGCGCCGGCACCCGGATCGACCGCCTCGCGCTCCTGGAGCCGTTCATGGTGCTCTTCGCCGTCGCGGCGATGGCGGCGGCGTGGACCTGGTCGCGCGCCTCACCGGGCAGGCGGAGCGGCTGGCTGATCGCGCTGGCCGGTGCGCTGCTGGCGCTGTCGGTCACCTCGAAGCTGACCACCGCGGTCCTCGCGCCCGTGCTCCTGCTGCCGCTGCTGTGGTCGGGGAGCAGGGCCCGGGCTCTGCGGGGCGGCCTCGCCCTCTCCGTCGCGTTCGTCGTCACCGGGGTGCTCGCCTACCTGCCGGTGCACCCGGTCGAGGCGGTCCGGTACCTGCTCGAGTTCCAGTCCGAGCACAACGCCGACGGCCACCTGATCGAGGTCGCCGGGACCGCGTACGTCTTCCCTCCGTGGTGGGCGAACCTCTGGTTCATGGTCGTCGGCATCGGGCCGGCGGCGCTCGCCGTGCTGCTCCTCGGGACCCTGCTGGCCCTGCTCGCTCCGCGGCGCCGCGCGCTGGTGCTCTACCTGGGCGCCGCGACGCTGCTCCTCCTCGTGTTCCACCTGGCGATCAGCTCGGTCGCGCTGCCGCACTACTACGCGGCGTGGGCGTGGCTCCTCTGCGCGCTGGCGGGCATCGGCATCGCGGAGGCGCTCCGCGGCGGGATCGTGCTGCCCGTGCCCCTCGCCCGCGGCGCCGGCGCGGTGCTGCTGGCCGCCTCCCTCGTGATCGCGATCGCCACCTCGGCGGGGATCGCCCAGGAGCGGCCGACCGGGATCGCGCGGGTGGCCGACGTGCTGCGCGAGCGCGGCCTCGACGGCGGCCTGGTCCTCGCGCAGGGCATGTCCTCGGGCGTCTACGTGCCCTACATCGGCGATCGGGTGACCACCGATCCGTCGTCAGCCGGGATCGTCGCCATCGCGATCGAGCGGTCGGCGCGCTTCCCCGTCGATTCGCGCGTGTCCGCCTACCTCGAGTCGGCGCGGCCCGAGACGGTGCGGCTCGACGACCTCACCCTCGTGCTGGTCGACGGACCGCTGCCGTGACCGCTCACTTCGAGCGGCAGGCCCCCGGATCGACGGCGTCCGTCAGCGAGGCGGCCTGCTCGACCACGGGAGTGAGGACCGAGAGCGGGATGGCGTAGCCGACGTTGTCGACGGAGGCGGCCTTGCCGAAGACGACGCCCGACACGGTGCCCTCGAGAGAGAGCAGCGGGCCGCCCGAGTTGCCCTGGTTGACGACGGCGGCGAGGGTCAGCACCTCCCGTGAGGTCGGTGCTCCGTCGACCATCAGCGAGACCGTGGCGTCGGAGGAGATCTCGGCCGAGCCGAGGGTCAGCGGGCCGCCGAAGGGGTAGCCCGCGACCACCGCGTCGTCCCCGGCGGCGACGGCGTCGTCGAGCGGGAGCGGGGAGGCGTCGAGCCCGTCGACGGCGATCACGGCGAGGTCGGCGGCCGGGTCCAGGTAGACGACTCGGCCGGTGCGCGGGGCCTCGCCCGGCGCCTCGACGACCGGCTGCGAGACTCCGCCGACCACGTGCGCGTTGGTGATGACGCGGTCGTCCGAGACGACGAAGCCGCTGCCCGTCACTCCGACGTCGCAGGCCCAGGCCGTGCCGGAGACGCGCACGACCGAGCGGGTGGCGGCGGCGACCTCCGGGTCGTCGGTCGAGACGTCCGGGATCGCGGGCGCCCGGGTCGGAGCGTCGAGCGCCTCGACGACCCAGGACGTGCCCTCGTCGACCACGGTCGACTGCAGCTGGGCGAGGAAGGCGCGGACGGGGGAGGGGGTGAGGTCGTCGATCGTGCGGATGACCGTCGAGCCGGCGACCGAGGTCGTGACGAGGGGGACGCCGAGGAGGGAGACGGCCGAGGTGACGGCGATCCAGACCAGGCCGGAGATCGCGACGCCGGCGACGCCGCCCGCGAGCCGGTCGAGCAGGCCGAGCTTCACGCGGTCGGCTCCGCGGCCGATGACCGCGCCGAGCGCCGCTCCGATCGCGTAGCCGACGCCCAGCAGCAGCACGGCGGTGCCGATCACGGCGAGCAGGCGCCACTCGCTGCCGGCCGTCCACGACGAGACGGCGGGCACGGCGAACGAGGCGCCGATCGCGCCTGCGACGATCCCGGCGAGACCGCCGAGGGTCCGGAGCAGGCCGCGCCGCAGACCGTCGACGAGCGCGCCGATGAGGCTCAGCACGACGATGACGTCGACGATCACGGATGCACCCACGCGGAACTCCTGCCGGTGTCGGGGACGGGTCCTCCAGCATGACCGACGCGGGATGCGCGGACGCCCGGAGGCGGCTGGCAGTCCGCGGCGGCCGCGGATGCGCGGGGGCTGCGGCGGCGGCGCGGGAGCCGGACACCGCCGGCCGCGCACTGCCGCCGAGAGGGCGGTGCCGCCGGGAGGGCGGTGCCCCCTAGAAGAACGAGATGCAGTACGGCGTCGCGATCGGCGCGAACAGGCGGTCCATCCGCCCCGCCTCGCCCGTGACGCGCGCCAGCCCGGCCTTCGCCAGGATCGACGGCCGCACCGAGCCCAGCAGCAGCGAGCCCAGGTCGGCCACGTCCAGCGCGAGCTCGGCCTCGTCCCCGGTGCGCTCCACGGTGGCGGAGCCGCCCGAGGCGGTGAGGCGGTAGCGGCCGTCGGCGAGCCCGAGCCCGTCGGCCACCTCGACGACGACCGAGCCGTCAGCGGTCCACGGCCGGGCCGAGAACGCGGCGGCGACGTCGAGGATCCGCAGCCAGATCAGGTCGCCCACGTGGCTCACCTGCACCACGCGCGCGTCGCGGAGCGCCCAGGTCAGCGGATCGTCCACCGGCGCCATGTCCCAGGTCACCGCGGAGGCGAGGTCGACCGCGCCGAGGTAGCCCCAGAGCGCGAGGTAGGCGTCGGCGCCGGGGGCGACGAGGTCGACGATCTCGAGGGTCTTGTCGTCCTCGGGCCCGACCGCGCGGTAGGTCACGAAGCCGTCGAGCGTCCCCTCCTCGTCGAGGTGGACGGCCGAGCGGACGTCGAGGCCGGGCGTGGTCTCGCCGGACGCGGTGCCGACGGAGTTCGCCTCGTAGCGCGACTGGCGGGTCAGCGAGCCGGGGGTCGACGCTTGGAACGCGGCGAACACCGCGGGGATGCGCGGCTGCAGCCAGCTCGTCGCGACCACCTCGACGCGACCGGCGGGCTCGGTCTGCAGGCCGAAGCGCGGTCCGGTGTCGACGCGGATCGAGCGGGTGAAGGCCGAGCGGCCGAAGCCGAACCGGCGGTAGATGGAGGCCTCGCTCGCCGTGAGCGCGGCGACCGGGGTGCCGGCCTCCTTCGCCAGGCGCAGGTCCTCGGTGATCATCGCGCGCAGGATGCCGCGGCGCCGGTGCGTGGGCCGCACGGTCACCTGCGAGACGAGGTGCGCCGGCAGCTCGCGTCCCCCGCCGACCTGCAGGGCCCCGGGGAACGCCGCGTAGGTGCCGACCGGCACGCCCGCGCCGTCGAGTCCCTCGGGGGCGGAGGAGTCGACGACCGCGGTGAGCACGCGCTGATCAGCGACCATGTGCTCGGCCCAGTCGCGCAGCTTCTCCGGCGTGAACTCCTTCTCGTGGAAGCCCGCGTTGATCGCGGTGGCCCACGCGGCGGTGGCGGCGTCGGGACCGCCCTCGTCGTTCAGGGCGGCGGGGAAGCGGCGGAGGTCGAGACCGGTGAGAGGCATCCGTCCAGCCTATTCACCCGGGGTGCGCGGGGGCTGAACCGATGCGCGAACGGTCACCGCGACGGGCGCGCCCGTAACGCGGACCGCCGTCAGAGCACGGTCCACCGCTTCTCGAGCGCCGCGTCCACCGCCTCCGCGAGCTCGTCCAGCCGCCGGGAGTCGAGGCGCCCCGGGTCCGCGGCCGTCCGGATCCGCCCGCTCATCGCCGCGATCGCCGAGAGCCGCCGCGGCAGGGTCGCGGTGAACGCGCAGTCGCGCAGCAGCACAAGCAGCTCGTCCGCCCGGCCCTGCGCCTCCGCGAGGACCTCGAGCCGCCGCTCGAACGGCGACTCCGGGACCGTCACGCGCAGGAACCCGTCCGGATCCTGGAACGCCGCCGGCGGATCCGGGACCCGCGCGAGCAGCGCCAGTGCGGCGCCCAGCTCGTCCAGACCGCCCTCGTGCGCCAGCTCCCGCAGCCGCGAGTCCACGTCCTCGGCCGGCCCCGCCCCGAGCTCCACCGTCCGCAGCACGAGCGCGTCGAGCCGGCGCTCCTCCTCCTCGCCCGGGACCGACGGAGTCGCCGACCACCACGAGAGCACCGGAGTCGCGGCCACCGCGTGCTCGCCGATCCGCCGCTCCAGCGCGATCAGCAGGTCCTCCCGCGCGGCGAGCGCCACCAGCGCGTCCACGTCGACGTGGAGCAGGGTGCCCGAGGCGGGCGGCGCCACCAGCCGGCGTCCGGAGGGAGGGACGGTCTCCGCCCGCGTCCTCGCCCCGGGTCCGCGCTCGCTCGCCCGCAGGATCTCCTCCTCGAGGGTCCGCCGGGGTCGTCGTCGTCCGCTTCCGCGCGCCATGCCGTCACGCTACCGTCGGCCGCATGACCCGGTTCCTCGCCCTCCTCCGCGGAGTGAACGTCAACGGCCGCACCGTCCGCAGCGCCGAGCTCGCCGAGACGGTCGCCGGGATCGGCGTGGACCGGGTGCGGACGGTCCTCGCGAGCGGCAACGCGGCCTTCGACTCCGATCGCCCGGCCGCCGAGCTGAAGCCCGCGCTCGAGGCGGCGCTCGCCGAGCGGTTCGGCTACGACGCCTGGATCGTGCTCGTGACGCAGGAGGCGCTCGCCGCGGTGCTCGCCGCCTACCCGTTCCCGCGGATCAACGAGGAGGCGCATCCGTACGTCGTCTTCGGCTCGGACGAGGAGGCGCTCGACGCCGCGCAGGCCGCGATCGGCGAGCCGGATCCGGCGGTCGAGCTCGTCGCCCGGGGTGCCGGTGTCCTCTACTGGCGCTGCCCGCGCGGCTCCTCGACGGACACTCCGGTCGCGCGGATCCTCGCCCGCTCCGCCTACCGCTCGAGCACCACGACCCGGAACCTGCGCACCGTCGAGAGGCTCGCGACGGCCTGACGTCCGCGGCCGTGGCAGGGCCGTCTCCGGGCTCCGCGAGCGGCACCTCGGGGCGCCTCCGACCTCGGGAGGCGAGGAATCGGGGCTGAGAGCACGCACATTCTTTGGTTAGGCTGTCCTTAGTGCCGGTCCACTCGGACCCTGCGCCGCCTCCCGCACAGCCTCTCGAAAGGGACCCATGCCCCGCGCCACCACGCCCCTCGCCCTGCTCGCCGCCACCGCGCTGACGATCGGCCTCGCCGGCTGCAGCGGCTCGGCCGCCGGAGACGACGCCGCCGCCGACAGCGGCTTCACGCCGATCACGATCGAGCACGCTCTCGGCACCACCACCATCGAGTCGGCGCCCGAGCGCGTGGCGACGGTCAACTGGGCCAACCACGAGGTCCCGCTCGCGCTGGGCGTGGTCCCCGTGGGCATGGCCGCCGCCAACTTCGGCGACGACGACGGCGACGGGCTCCTCCCCTGGGTGAGCGAGAAGCTCGACGAGCTCGGCGCCGAGACCCCCGTCCTCTTCGACGAGACCGACGGCATCGACTTCGAGGCCGTCTCGGACACGGACCCGGACGTCATCCTCGCCGCCTACTCCGGCCTCACGCAGGAGGACTACGACACCCTGAGCGAGATCGCCCCCGTCGTCGCCTACCCCGAGACCGCCTGGGGCACCTCCTGGCGCGACATGATCACGCTGAACAGCGAGGCGATGGGCAGGGCCGACGAGGGCGCCGCGCTGATCACCGAGCTCGAGGGCGAGATCGAGGAGAAGGTCGCCGCGCACCCGCAGCTGGCCGGCACCTCGGCGATGTTCCTCACCCACGTCGACCCGACGGACCTCAGCCAGGTCAGCTTCTACACCTCGCACGACACCCGCCCCGCGTTCTTCGAGGACCTCGGCATGGCCACTCCGGGCAGCATCGCGACCGCCTCCGCCGCGACCGACAAGTTCTCGCTCACGCAGAGCGCCGAGCAGGCCGACGCGTTCAGCGACGTCGACGTGATCGTCACCTACGGCGACGACGAGCTCGTGAGCACCCTCAAGGCCGACCCGCTGCTGTCGCAGATCCCCGCGGTCGCCGACGACGCCATCGTGCGCCTGCCCTCCACCCCGCTCGGCACCGCCGCCAACCCGACGCCGCTCTCGATCTCGTGGGTCCTCGACGACTACCTGGACCTGCTCGACGAGGCCGCCGCCAAGGCCGCGCAGAGCACTCCGGCCGCCTGAGCCGGGACCCGACCCGCGTGACCCTCGCCGCTCCTCCCGCCGCCTCGGGCGTCGCCGCCGTGCGCCGCCCGAGGCGGCTGCGCGCCCTCTGGCTGCTCGCGGCCGTGGCCGTGCTGCTCGCCGCCGCCGTGGTCTCGGTGCTGGTGGGGTCGCGGGAGGTGGCGTGGAGCGACGTCGTCGCCGCGTTCGGCGGGTCCACGGACGGATTCGCGCAGGCCGCGGTCGCCAAGCGCATCCCGCGCACCGTGCTCGCCGCGATCGCGGGCGCGGCCCTCGGCGTCGCCGGCGTGCTGATGCAGGGGGTGACCCGCAATCCGCTGGCCGACCCCGGCATCCTCGGGGTGAACACCGGAGCCTCGCTCGCGGTCGTGACGGGCATCGTCTTCTTCGGACTGACGAGCTCCGCCGCCTACGTCTGGGTCGCGATCGGCGGGGCCGCGGTCGCCGCGGTCTTCGTCTACACGGTCGGGTCGCTCGGGCGCGGCGGCGCGACTCCGCTCAAACTCGCCCTGGCCGGGGCCGCCACCTCGGCCGCGCTGGTCTCGGTGATCAGCGCGATCGTCCTGCCGCGCGCCGACATCGCGGGCGGCATCCGCTCCTGGCAGATCGGCGGAGTGGGCGGCGCCACGTCCGCGAGCATCGCGCAGGTGCTCCCCTTCCTCCTGGCCGGCCTCGTCCTCTGCGCGCTCTCGGCCAAGAGCCTCAACACCCTCGCGCTCGGCGACGAGCTCGCCGCGGGCCTGGGGGAGCGGGTCGCCCTCGCGCGCGGCGGGGCCGCCCTGGGCGCGGTCGTGCTCTGCGGAGCGACGACCGCGGTCACGGGGCCCATCGGCTTCGTCGGCCTGGTCGTCCCGCACGCCTGCCGCCTCCTCGTCGGCGTGGACCACCGCTGGCTGCTGCCGTTCTCGGCGGTGACCGGCGCCGTGCTCCTGATCGCGGCGGACATCGTCGGCCGCGTCGTCGCGCGCCCGAGCGAGATCGACGTGGGCATCGTCACCGCGTTGGTCGGCGCCCCGGTGTTCATCGCGATCGTCCGCCGCCAGAAGGTGCGCGAGCTGTGACCGCGCTGCTCGAGGCGCCCTCCGCCACCGCCCGCGCCGTCGCGGCCGGCCGCCGCCGCCGCGGGGCCCGCCGCCGGGTCGTCGTCGCCGTCCTCGCGGTCCTGATCGCGGCCGTCCTCGCCGTCTCCCTGCTGGTCGGCCAGACCGTCTACTCGCCCGACGAGGTGCTGCGCGTGATCCTCGGCGAGCAGGTCCCCGGGGCGAGCTTCACCGTCGGGCGCCTCCGCCTCCCGCGCGCCGTCCTCGCCCTGCTGGTGGGCCTGTGCTTCGGGCTCGGCGGAGTGAGCTTCCAGACCATGCTCCGCAACCCGCTCGCCAGCCCCGACATCATCGGGATCAGCGCCGGGGCGAGCGCCGCCGCGGCCTTCGCGATCGTGACGCTCTCGCTCGGGGCGGCGCAGGTCTCGGCCCTCGCGATCGTCGCGGGACTCGTGGTCGCCCTGCTCGTCTACGCCCTGTCCTACCGCAGCGGAGTCGCCGGCACCCGGCTGATCCTGATCGGCATCGGGGTCGCCGCGATGCTCGACTCCCTCACCGCCTACGTGCTCTCGCAGGCCGCCGCGTGGGACCTGCAGGAGGCGTCCCGCTGGCTCACCGGGAGCCTCAACGGCGCGAGCTGGAGCGAGGTGGTGCCGGTCCTCGCCGCGGTCGTCGTCCTCACCCCCGTCCTGCTCTCCCGCTCGCGCGACCTCTCCGCCACGCAGCTCGGCGACGACACCGCCTCCGCGCTCGGCATCCGCGTGAACGCCACCCGCCTCGTCGTGATCGTCGCGGCGGTCGGGCTGATCGCCTTCGCGACCGCCGCCGCCGGCCCGATCGCGTTCGTGGCCTTCCTCTCCGGTCCGATCGCCGCCCGCCTGATCGGGCCCGGCGCGTCGCTCCTCATCCCCTCGGCCCTCGTCGGCGCGCTGCTCGTGCTCGTCGCCGACTTCGTCGGGCAGTTCGGGCTGGGCCTGCGCTACCCGGTCGGAGTGGTCACCGGCGTCCTCGGGGCGCCGTACCTCGTCTACCTCATCGTCCGCAGCAACAGAGCGGGAGGCTCACTGTGACCACCGCGCACACACTGACGGCCGAGGGGGTCACCCTCGGCTACGGCGACCGGACGGTCGTCGACGGCCTCGACCTCGTCGTCCCGCCCGGCCGCATCACCGCGATCGTCGGAGCGAACGCCTGCGGCAAGTCGACGCTCCTGCGCTCGATGTCGCGCCTGCTCGCGCCCCGCTCCGGCGCCGTGCTGCTCGACGGCAGGGCCGTGCACCGGACGCCGGCGAAGCAGCTCGCCCGCACGCTCGGCCTCCTCCCGCAGTCGCCGATCGCCCCGGAGGGCATCACCGTCGCGGATCTCGTCGGCCGCGGCCGCCATCCGCACCAGGGGATGCTGAGCCGTTGGAGCGCCCACGACGACGAGGCCGTCGCGACCGCGCTCGACGCGACCGACACCGCCGCCCTGGCCGACCGCTCCGTCGACGAGCTCAGCGGCGGGCAGCGCCAGCGCGTCTGGATCGCGATGGCCCTCGCGCAGGAGACCGACGTGCTGCTGCTGGACGAGCCGACCACCTTCCTCGACGTCAGTCACCAGATCGAGGTGCTCGACCTGCTCGTCGACCTCAACCGCACCCGCGGGACGACGGTGGTGATGGTGCTGCACGACCTCAACATGGCCGCCCGCTACGCCGACCACCTCGTGGCCATCGCGTACGGCGCGGTGCACGCCTCCGGCACCCCGGCCGCGGTGCTCACCGAGGAGACGGTGCTCGCCGTGTTCGGCCTCGACAGCCGCATCATCACCGACCCGACCTCGGGCACCCCGCTGATGCTCCCCCTCGGGCGGCACCGCCTCGCCCCCGAGCGGATCGACGCCCCCGGCGGCGCGCAGATGACGGACGTGTAAACGGTTCCACACGGCGGCCGGGGGGGCGTATACGATACCTGCAGTCCGCGGCGGACGACCGTCATCGGCGGAACCGCCGAACGCCTGCCCCCGATCAGAGGTCCTCCCCGCCGTGACTGCATCCCCGACGCGCCCCGACGCCTCCGCCCTCCGCGGCGTCCGCGCGCTCCTGTTCGACCTCGACGGCGTGCTCACGCCGACCGCCGACGTCCACATGCAGGCCTGGTCGCGGCTGTTCACGGAGTACCTCTCCTCGCGCGGGATCGCCGAGGGCTACACCGACGCCGACTACTTCCGGTACATCGACGGACGCCCGCGGTACGACGGCGTCCGGGCGCTCCTCGCCTCGCGCGGCATCACCCTCCCCGAGGGCGCGCCCGAGGACGACCCGTCGCTCGAGACCGTCTGCGGGCTCGGCAACCGCAAGAACGACGCCTTCAACCGCACCCTCGCCGAGACCGGCGTCGCTCCCTACCCGGGCTCGCTCCGCTTCGTCGACGCCGCGATCGCCGCGGGCGTGCAGGTCGCCGTCGTCACTTCCTCCCGCAACGGCGTGCCGGTGCTCGAGGCGGCCGGCCTCCGCGACCGCTTCGAGGTCGTCGTGGACGGGCTCCTCGCCGCCGAGCGCTCGATCGCCGGCAAGCCCGCGCCCGACACCTACCTCTACGCGGCCGAGCTCCTCGGCCTCCCGGCCGCCGAGTGCGCCGTCCTCGAGGACGCGCACTCCGGAGTCGCGGCAGGCCGCGCGGGCGGCTTCGGCCTCGTCGTCGGCGTCGACCGCGGAGTCGGGGCCGACACCCTGCTCGAGCACGGCGCCGACCTGGTCGTGGACGACCTGGCCGAGCTGCTCCCCTTCCTCCCCACCGCTCCCGCCCCCGAGGACGCCGCATGAACCCCATCACCTCCGACCCGCTCGACCGGAACCGCTTCCCGATCGACGAGTGGGCCCTCGTCGAGACCGAGTTCGCCTCCGAGCTGCAGGGCCGCACCGAGACGCTCTTCGCCACCGGCAACGGCTACCTCGGCCTCCGCGGCAACGTGGAGGAGGGGCGTGACGGCTACGCCTACGGCACCTTCATCAACGGGTTCCACGAGACCTGGCCCATCCGCCACGCGGAGGAGGCGTTCGGCTTCGCCCGCGTCGGCCAGACCATCGTCAACGTGCCGGATGCCAAGATCATCCGCCTCTACGTCGACGACGAGCCCTTCGTGCTGAGCGAGGCCGACGTCCTCGCCTACTCGCGCCGCCTCGACTTCGCGAACGGCGTGCTCACCCGCGAGCTGGAGTGGCGCACCCCCTCCGGCAAGCGAGTCCTGATCCGCTCGCGCCGTCTGGTCTCCTTCACCGACCGGCACCTCGCGATCCTCGACTACGAGGTCGAGATGCTCGACCACGACGCGTCCGTGCTGATCTCGAGCCAGATCCTCAACCGCCAGGACGGCGTCGACGAGTACCACGCCCCCTCCGGCAGCGAGGGGGCCGGCTTCGACCCGCGCAAGGCGGAGTCGTTCGAGGACCGCGTGCTCCAGCCGCGCCTCAAGCGCGTCAGCGGCACCCGCTACCTCCTCGGCTACCGGACCACCAACTCCCAGATGACCGTCGCCTGCGGCGCCGAGCACCAGCTCGAGACCGAGAACGAGTGGGACCAGACCTCCCAGATCGACGACGACCTCGCCAAGCACGTCTACCGCGTGAAGGCCAAGGCCGGCCGGCCGGTCCGCCTGGTCAAGACGCTGACCTACCACACCTCCCGCGGCGTGCCCGTGCGCGAGCTCGCCGACCGCTGCGACCGCACGCTCGACCGCGCCCGCGAGACGCCGGTCGAGGAGCAGTTCGTCAAGCAGCGCGAATGGCTCGACGACTTCTGGACCCGCTCCGATGTGCAGCTGGACGGCCAGCCCGCGATCCAGCAGGCCACCCGCTGGAACCTCTTCCAGCTCGCCCAGTCCACCGCCCGCACCGACGGCGGCGGAGTCGCGGCGAAGGGCGTCTCGGGCTCCGGCTACGGCGGCCACTACTTCTGGGACACCGAGGTCTACGTCCTCCCGTTCCTCAGCTACACGGCGCCCCTCGTCGCCAGGAACGCCCTGCGCTTCCGGCAGAACATGCTCGAGGCCGCCCGGGCTCGCGCCTCCGAGCTCAACCAGCGCGGCGCGCTCTTCCCCTGGCGCACCATCAACGGGCAGGAGTCGTCGGCGTACTACGCCGCCGGCACCGCTCAGTACCACATCGACGCCGACATCTCCTACGCGCTCATGCAGTACGTGGGTGCCACGGGCGACGACGACTTCCTCGCCCGCGGAGCGATCGACATCCTCGTCGAGACCGCGCGGATGTGGGCCGATCTGGGCTTCTGGCGCAGCAACGGCGACGACCACTTCCACATCCACGGAGTGACGGGGCCGGACGAGTACACGACCGTCGTCAACGACAACCTGTACACGAACGTCATGGCCCGGGCGAACCTCCGCTCGGCCGCCCGCGCCGTCGAGCTGCTGAAGGCCGTCGAGCCCGCCGCGTACGAGCGGATGGCCGACCGCCTCGCTCTCGACGAGGGCGAGGTGCTCGAGTGGGCGCGCGCCGCCGAGAAGATGCACATCCCCTTCGACGCGCGGGCGGGCATCCACCCGCAGGACGCGGCCTTCCTCGAGAAGGAGCTGTGGGACCTCGAGAACACCCCCGCGAGCAAGCGCCCGCTGCTGCTGCACTTCCACCCGCTGGTGATCTACCGCTTCCAGGTGCTCAAGCAGGCCGACGTCGTGCTCGCGCTGCTGCTGCAGGGCAACGAGTTCACCGCCGAGCAGAAGCGCGCCGACTTCGAGTACTACGACGCGCTGACCACCGGCGACTCGACCCTCTCGGCCGTCGTGCAGTCGATCATCGCCGCCGAGGTCGGCTACAGCGACCTGGCCCGCCACTACTTCCTGTCGGCGCTGTTCGTCGACCTCGCCGACCTGCACCGCAACACCGCGGACGGCATCCACGTCGCCTCGACGGGCGGCGTCTGGAGCGCCCTCGTCTACGGCTTCGGCGGGATGCGCGACCACGGCGGCCGGATCACGCTCGATCCGCGCCTTCCCGACGACTGGGACCGCCTCGCCTTCCGCATCACCCTCCACGGCACGCGCGTGCGCGTCGAGGTGACGCAGACCGAGGTCCTGCTGACGGTCGAGACCGGCGACTCCGCCGCGATCACCGTCCGCGACGAGCGCGTGCACGTCGCTGCCGGCAGCCCCGTGCGCGTCCCGCTCACGCACCAGGGCCGCCGCCTGCACGGCGCGCCGACCACGTCCGACATCGAGGGCACCCGCCGCTCCGACGGCACCGTGATCACCGCCTCGATCCCCACCATCTCGATGACTCCGGAGCCCGAGGTCCTGACCGGGCCCTGACCGGCCCCGCGAACATCGCCCATCACGCACGAGACCCCCGGCCGGAACCGGGGGTCTCGTGCGTCGCGGGCGGGCGGAGCCGCCCGGACCGGATACGTCAGGCGGAGGCGAGCAGCGACTTCAGCGCCGACGTGAAGAACGTCAGCCCGTCCACACCCGAGCGCATCGCGGCGGCCGTGTCGGGCCCGAAGCCCTCCTCGACGGCGTGCTCCGGGTGCGGCATGAGCCCCACCACATTGCCGCGGCGGTTGCTGATGCCGGCGATGTCGTTCATGGAGCCGTTCGGGTTGTGGCCGAGGTAGCGGACGACGACGCGTCCCTCCGCCTCGAGCTCGAGCAGCGTGTCGGCCGAGGCGATGTAGCCGCCCTCGCCGTTCTTCAGCGGGATCGTGATCTCCTGGCCGGGCTCGAAGCCGTTCGTCCAGGCGGTCTCGGTGCTCGCGACCATCAGGCGCTGGTCGCGGCAGACGAAGGATCCGATGTCGTTCGCGATCAGGCCGCCGGGCAGCAGGTGCGCCTCGGTGAGCATCTGGAAGCCGTTGCAGATGCCGAGGACCGGGGTCCCGGCGTTCGCCGCGTCGACGACCTCGCGCATGATCGGGGAGTGGGAGGCGATGGCGCCGCAGCGCAGGTAGTCGCCGTAGGAGAAGCCCCCCGGCAGGACGATCGCGTCGACGCCGTCGAGGTCGTGGTCGCCGTGCCACAGCGCGACCGGCTCCGCACCCGCGAACCGGACGGCGCGCTGGGCGTCGCGGTCGTCGAGCGAGCCGGGGAAGGTGATGACGCCGATCCTCATCGGGCGGCCTCCGCCGGGTAGTGGATCCCGACGACGTCCTCGATCACCGAGTTCGAGAGCATCTCGTCGGCGATGCGCTGCACCGAGGCGCGCACCTCGTCGGTCACCTCGTCGACGGTGATCTCGAAGCGCTTGCCCACCCGCACGCCGTGGAGGGCGGAGTGGCCCAGTCGCGCGAGCGCGCCGGCGACGGCCTTCCCCTGCGGGTCGAGCAGCTCGGCCTTGGGCATGACTTCAACGACGATCGTGGGCACCGTGTTCTCCGGAGTCTCGGGGGAGTGCGGTCTTCCGCGCGACCATCGTACCCGCGGGGGTCCCCGCGATCGGCGGCGCTCAGGAGGTCGTGACGCGGATCGCGTTCGCCCAGGGGTCCTCGAAGGCGAGGGTGCGGCCGTCGTCGCGGGTGGCGACTCCGGAGCGGGCCAGCCGCTCGCCGAGCGCGCCGAGGTCGTCGGCGCCGGGCACCACGATCTCCACCTGTCCGAGGCCGAGGGCCTGCTGCCGGCGTCCGGCGCCCGCCGAGTTCCAGGTGTTCATCGCCATGTGGTGGTGGTAGCCGCCCGCCGAGACGAAGAGCGCCTGCCCGCCGTACGCGATCGTCGTCTCGAAGCCGAGCCGGTCGACGTAGAACTCCTTCGCGGTGGCGACGTCGCCCACGCTCAGGTGCACGTGGCCGACGGAGGCGCCGCCGAGGCGCGGCTGCGCGATCGACTCCTCGGTGAGGTGCTCCTGCAGGAACGCCTTCGGGTCGAGGAAGAGCGTGCTCATCTCGATCCGCCCGTGCGTCCACGACCACTGCGTGCGGTCGCGGTCCCAGTAGAGCTCGACGCCGTTGTGCTCGGGGTCGTCGAAGTAGAAGGCCTTGCTGACCAGGTGGTCGGAGCTGCCGGTGAACGAGCCGGGGTGCCGGGTCGCGACGCTGTACACGGCCGCGGCGAGCGCCGCCTCCGATTCGAAGAGGATCGCCGTGTGGAAGAGGCCGGCGCTGCGCGGCGAGGCGTGCACCAGCTCGGGCGCGTGCTGGAGGATCACGGCTGGCACTCCGCCGCGGCCGAGCACCGCGACCGGTCCGTCGTGCGAGAGCAGCTCGAGCGTCACGGCGTCGCGGTAGTAGGCGATCATCCCGTCGAGGTCGGCGACGCGGAGGGTCACCGCGCCCATCGTGGTGTCGGGAGCGAGCAGGTCGGGGGAGGAGGTGGTCACGGCGGAGACGCTACCCGCTTTTGGTTGAAGCTACAACTATTTGGGGAGTCGAGCGCTCATAGGAACCGCATAAGCAGCGTCCAGGCGGCGCGGGGAGGCCGGGCGTGGAATGGGAACCGGTCGCCGTCAGGGGCGGCCCCGGCACGAGGACGACACCATGAACGAGCGACACGAATCCGACGAGCGAGAGCTCACCGACCAGCCCGCCACCACCGAGGCGACGGGCGCCGACGAGGTGCGCGCGCTGCGCGCGGACGACCGCCGTCGTCGTCGTCGTGCGCTGATCGCCGGCGGCCTCGGCCTCGCCGTGCTGATCGGAGTGACAGCAGGCGGAGTCGCCACCGCCGGCCGCACCGAGGCCGCCTCCTCCGCCTCGGCCGGCGCCGCCACGATCGTCTACCCCGGCGGCTCGCGGGGATCCTTCGGCGGCGGGTACGTGATCGTCCCCTCCTGGGGCGGATCGACGCAGGGCGGATCGACGCAGGGCGGCTCCTCCGCGTACGGCTCGACGCAGGGCGGCTCCTCCGCCTCCGAGCCGGCCACCGGCGCGACCGACGCCGTGGCCGCGAGCACCGCGCAGACCGCCGGCGTCGTCACGATCACCTCCGAGCTCACCTACCAGGGCGCCCGCTCGGCCGGCACCGGCATGATCCTCACCTCCGACGGCATGATCCTCACCAACAACCACGTCGTCGAGGGCGCCACCGCGATCTCGGTCACGGTGGAGTCGACGGGCCGCAGCTACACCGCCCGCGTCGTCGGCACCGACGCGACGAACGACGTCGCCGTCCTGCAGCTGGAGGACGCCTCCGGCCTCACCCCCGCCTCGCTCGACACGGACGGGGTCGCTGTGGGCGACACCGTGACCGCCGTCGGCAACGCGGGAGGGACGGGCGACCTGGTCGCCGCCACCGGCACGGTCACGGGTCTCGATCAGCAGATCACCACCCGCTCCGAGTCGGGGATCTCCGCCGAGACGCTGACCGGGCTGATCCAGACCGACGCCGACATCGTCTCCGGCGACTCCGGCGGCCCGCTCGTCGACTCCGCCGGCCGCGTCGTGGGGATGGACACCGCCGCCTCCAGCGGGACGGCCGACATCACCGGCTTCGCGATCCCGATCTCGAAGGCCCTGGACATCGTGGCCACCATCGAGGCGGGCGCCGACACGGCCACCGTCGAGATCGGCTATCCGGCCTTCCTCGGCGTCTCCCTCTCCTCCGGCACCGCGTCGCCGACCTCGCGCGCGCTCGCGACCACCGCGTCCGGCGCCGTGATCGGCGGAGTCGTCGAGGGCGGGCCGGCCGCGCAGGCGGGCCTCGATGCGGGGGACGTCGTCACCGCGGTCGACGGGGTCGCCGTCGCCTCGGCCGACCAGCTGTCCGCCTCGCTCGCGCAGCGCGAGCCCGGGGAGTCGGTGACGATCTCGTGGACCGACACCGCGGGCGCCGCCCGCTCCGCCCAGGTCGTGCTGGTCGAGGGTCCGGTCGCCTGATCGGAGCCTCGGCGGGGCCGCCGGAGCGTTCCCGGCCGTTCACCCGGACGAGCGCGCCACGCCGCCCGTTGTTTTGATCCGCTCAAGACAACTCGGGTAGTGTCCTCGGCATGACGACAGTGGACGAGCGGCTCCGAGCCTCCGGGCTCAAGGTCACCGCCACCCGGCGCGCGGTGCTCCTCGCTCTCGAGGAGCACCCGCACTCCGGGGTCGACGCGGTCCTGGCCCGAGTGCGCGAGGGCCTCCCCGAGGCTTCGGCCCAGGCCGTCTACGGAGTGCTCTCGGCGTTCACCGACGCCGGGATCGTCCGCCGCATCGAGCCGGAGGGCCATCCTCGCCGGTTCGAGCTGCGGGTCGGCGACAACCACCACCACGTGGTGTGCCGGCGCTGCGGGGCCGTGGCCGACGTCGACTGCGTCGTCGGGGAGGCGCCGTGCCTGCATCCGCAGACCGCGAGCGGCTTCGCCGTGGACACCGCCGACGTCACGTTCTGGGGCACCTGCCCCGACTGCCTGGCCCTGGCCCACTGACCGACATCCGCTACACCGCAGCGGCGGGCCCCGTGCCCCTCGCCGACAGGAGGAACATGACCGAGGAACGATTCACCACCACGAACTCCGGAGCACCGGTCGCGAGCGACGACCACTCGCTGAGCGTCGGAGCCGACGGACCCCTCGCGCTCCACGACCACTACCTCGTCGAGAAGCTGGCCCAGTTCAACCGCGAGCGCATCCCGGAGCGGGTCGTCCACGCCAAGGGCGGCGGAGCCTTCGGACGCTTCACCACCACCGCCGACGTCAGCGCCTACACGCGTGCCGCGCTCTTCCAGCCCGGAGTCGAGACCGAGATGCTCGCGCGGTTCTCCACGGTCGCCGGCGAGCAGGGCTCGCCCGACACCTGGCGCGACCCCCGCGGCTTCGCGCTGAAGTTCTACACGAGCGAGGGCAACTACGACCTCGTCGGCAACAACACCCCCGTCTTCTTCATCCGCGACGGCATCAAGTTCCCCGACTTCATCCGCTCGCAGAAGCGCCTGCCCGGCAGCCACCTGCGAGACCACGACATGCAGTGGGACTTCTGGACCCTCTCGCCCGAGTCGGCCCACCAGGTCACGTGGCTCATGGGCGACCGCGGCCTCCCCTCCTCGTGGCGGCACATGGACGGCTTCGGCTCGCACACCTACCAGTGGATCAACGCCGCCGGCGAGCGCTTCTGGGTCAAGTACCACTTCAAGACCGACCAGGGCGTCGAGATCCTGAGCCAGGAGCAGGCCGACCAGATCGCCGGTGAGGACGCGGACTTCCACATCCGCGACCTGTCCTCCGCGATCGACCGCGGCGACTTCCCCTCGTGGACGCTGTCCGTGCAGGTCATGCCGTACGAGGACGCGAAGAGCTACCGGTTCAACCCGTTCGACCTCACCAAGGTCTGGCCCCACGCCGACTACCCGCTGATCGAGGTCGGCACCATGACGCTCGACCGGAACCCCGAGAACTACTTCGCGCAGATCGAGCAGGCGGCGTTCGCCCCCTCGAACTTCGTGCCCGGGATCGCGGCCAGCCCCGACAAGATGCTCCTCGCGCGCATCTTCAGCTACGCCGACGCGCACCGCTACCGCGTGGGGACCAACCACGCGCAGCTGCCGGTGAACGCGCCGAAGTCGCCGGTGCACTCGTACTCGAAGGACGGCCCCATGCGGTTCGACTTCCAGAAGTCCGAGGTGCCCGTCTACGCGCCGAACACGATGGGCGGCGCCCACGCCGATCCCGCCCGGGCGGCGGAGTCGGCCGGCTGGGAGACCGACGGCGAGCTGACGCGCGCCGCGGCGACCCTCCACCCGGAGGACGACGACTTCGGTCAGGCGGGGACGCTCTACCGCGAGGTCCTCGACGACGACGCGCGCGCCCGCCTGGTCGCGAACATCGCCGGCCACGTGTCGAAGGTCACCCGTCCGGAGCTGCGGCAGCGCGTGCTCCAGTACTGGGCGAACGTCGACTCGTCGCTCTCGCAGCGCGTCGCCGAGGCGCTCGAGCCCTCGGCTCCCGGTGCGGACGTCTCCCCCGAGGCGGTCGGCATCGGGGCGTAGTCCCGGCATCCCCTCGAGGAGCGCGCGGTACCGGAGCGATCCGGGCCGCGCGCTCCTCGTCGTTTCCGGGGAGGGTCCTTCCACTCGGTGGAGTCGGATCCCGCGCGCGGGTGCCCGCCTCGGTCCGGTGCAGCCGGCTCGGACCCCGGATCCGCCCGCGGAACCGGGCGCCGACGGAGAGGACCCCCGATCCCGACACGCCCGGGATGTGCGATTTCGGCCCGTCGTTTGACAGCACCGCGATCGCTGCGTAACTTATTCCGAGTCGCCACAAAGGCCGCAGGGAAACGGAAAGAGCAGCAGCTCCTACGTCCCGGCCTCAATCGGGACCATCCACTCGGCAAGACAGCTTTTCGGAGCAGGTCTGCCGCACGGATGTAAAGCCTTCGCAGGATCCCTCGGATCCAGCAACTTCGCCGCCCGGCGCAGGACTCAGGTCCTGAACCGAGCAACGTCGGAGCGCCTACGAGCGTGACGGCATCGCGAAGAAGCCGGATTTGACACGGCCTGCGGATGTGCTAAGTTATACAAGTTGCCACGGCGACAGGGAGAAAGAAACTTCTCCTAGTCTACCGAGAAGACGCGTATGACGCAAGCAACAACATCTTCGATCACTTTCGTTGTGAAGCACCGTTCTGGTGTGGAGGCGGGATGTGTCCGATTCTTGAGAACTCAACAGCGTGCACTATGTTCAATGCCAATTT
>NZ_PSVF01000072.1:0-504 GCF_002931975.1 Rathayibacter sp. AY1F3
GCGGGTAGTAGATCATCGGCTTGTCGTAGATCGGCATCAGCTGCTTCGAGATGCCCTTGGTGATCGGCCACAACCGCGACCCCGAACCACCCGCGAGGATGATGCCCCTCACAGATGAAGCCCTCTCGACACAGGAGCGGCGGAGGCACGGAGCGGTTCCTGAGCGGAGCAGGTCCCACCGGCGGCGGCGGCCGGAGGAGAGGAGATGAGCACGGGCGTAACCGTAGCAAGGTCACGTTTCGCCGAAATCACAGGAGGCCCCGTCAGGCCCTGTTTCGGCCTCTGGAGCGTCCCCCGGAGAGGGTAGCTGGAGAAGGAGAATGAGTCACCGACGGTTGCTCTGCCTCTCCGCGTCTCATTCCTGCTTCTGTGGGGAGTGCTTCTCCTCTCTCATTCCTGAGCGGAGTACTTCTCCTCGGTGGCGGCCTTTGCGGGGCGCCACCAGTCCTCGTTGGCGCGGTACCAGTCGATGGTGGCGGCGAGTCCGGCGTCGAAGTCGGTGTA